>CAZRQY010000035.1:2908-5364 GCA_964602495.1 uncultured Candidatus Saccharibacteria bacterium | reverse complement strand
TCCTGTCTCTTTAATCCGATCATAACTCTCAAAAATTTTGCGTGACAAAGTCAGGATCAAAGCAAACGTATATTCGGCGACGGTTTCTTCGCCATAACTAGGCACATTGGCTACCGCTACGCCCCCTGCCTTGCAGGCTTCCAGATCAATATGATCATAGCCAGTTGACCGCGTGATGATTAATTTGAGCTTGGGAAAATGAGCTAAAACTTTTTCGTCAATAACACAATCGACGAAAATAGAAATGACTTCAGCGTCGGCTTGCCCTGAGCAGAGTCGAAGGGTTTCTTCATTAAGGACCCCGTCTATAAACTTTATTTCGCCCGGCAAAGTTTGCTTCTTTAAGTATTCTTTCTCCCAATTTTCTAACTCAAAAAATATAGTTTTCATATTTATTCTTGAACACTACTTGGCCCAGGATATTTTTTTTCCGCCTCTTCAATAATCGGCAAAGTTTTAATGACCGTGTCGGGATTGAGCGAAATACTAGTGATACCATTCTTTATCAAAAATTCGGCATATTCTGGATAATCAGACGGTGCTTGGCCACAAATACCAACATATTTGTTTGCCGCTCGGCAGGCACCAATAGCCACCTCGATTAATTTTTTCACCGACGGATGATTTTCATTGGCAATATGACTGATGATACTTGAATCACGATCAAGACCAAGTGTTAATTGAGTCAAATCGTTTGAACCAATCGACATACCGTCAAAGATATCCAAAAATTCTCTGGCTTCGGTCACATTCGAAGGAATTTCGCACATCACGTAAATTTTCAAGCTTGGATCAGCTTGACGGTCCAGGCCGACTTCTTCCATAATTTCGACAACTTGTTTTGCTTCTTCAACAGTCCGACAAAAGGGAATCATTGGAATAATATTAGAAAGCCCCATTTCTTGACGAACCCGATAAAGCGCCTTGCACTCTAAAGCAAAAGCGCGACGAAATTTGGGGTCATAATAACGCGAAGCTCCACGCCAGCCAAGCATCGGATTTTCTTCCTCTGGTTCATAAAGATCACCACCAATCAAGGTGCGGTATTCATTAGTTTTAAAATCGGAAAAACGAATAATAACATCGTGAGGATAAAAAGCGGCTGCAATCAATGAAATGC
Source organism: uncultured Candidatus Saccharibacteria bacterium (assembly GCA_964602495.1). Lineage (GTDB taxonomy): Bacteria > Patescibacteriota > Minisyncoccia > Phycocordibacterales > XYD1-FULL-46-19 > CAIPHT01. The sequence goes on along the minus strand of CAZRQY010000035.1, from coordinate 4,244 downwards.
CCTCGGCTAATTCGCTGACATAATAATCGGTCTTATTTTTATACTCTTTAGCTAATTCATCAATGGCCTTGACCGCTCGCTTCGCTCGCGGGTCACGACTAGTTTTAAGCTGTTTGTAATCAATTAAGGCATTAGGGTGAACCTTTATATAAGAATTAATAATAAATTCGAGCCGGCCCAAACCAACCCCCGAAGTCGGTAGATGGAAATTGCGAAAAGCATCTTCTGGTGAACCGATATTTACCATCACTTTAGTTCGCGTCTTAGGCAGACGATCGAGATGATGTTCTTTGACTTCAAATTCGAGTTTACCTTCATAGGCGATGCCTTCCTTACCAGACGAACAATCAACGGTGATCCGCTGATTATTTTTTAATTTTTTAGTGGCGTCACCGGTCCCAACAATACAGGGCACACCCAATTCGCGAGAGACAATGGCAGCGTGGCTGGTCCGACCACCTTTTTCGGTAATAATGGCCGAAGCAATTTTCATAATCGGTTCCCAATCGGGATCAGTAATTTCGGTTACCAAAATTTCCCCTTTTTTAAAAGTACTCATTTGTTTAGCTTCCTTAATCAAATGAACTCGGCCGGAAGCGATTTTAGAACCAATGGCCGCGCCCTTAATTAATTCTTTGCTTTTTTTACCCAAAACATATTCCGAATAAACATTTTTATCGGCGCTAGCGTGAATTGTTTCCGGTCGAGCTTGAACAATATAAAGTTCCTTGGTCTTGCCATCTTTGGCCCACTCCATATCCATCGGCTGATAGCGATTATGTTTACCCGAAAAATATTTCTCAATTGTCGTTCCCCAAATGGCCAGTTTGGTAATTTCTTCATCGGTTAGAGCAAATTTATTAAAGTCGGCAATTGACACTTTGGCTACCTTCGTTCCCTTTTTGTCATAAATTAATTTAATATCTTTTTGGCCTAAAGTTTTGGATAAAATCGCTTGATAACCACGTTCGAGTGATGGTTTGAAGACAATATATTCATCAGGAGTGACTTTGCCCAACACGATCATTTCGCCCAAACCATAAGAAGCGTTAATCATGACGACTTTATCAAAACCAGTTTCGGTATCAAGTGAGAACATCACACCAGAAGAACCAAGATCGCTTCGGACCATTTTCTGCACACCGACTGATAAGAGAACATCAAACATTGAAAAACCCTTATCAAAGCGATAAGAAATAGCGCGATCAGTGAAAAGCGAGGCAAAACATTTGCGCACTGAAATTAATAATTCTTTCTCACTATTAATGTTCAGATAAGTTTCTTGCTGGCCAGCAAACGAAGCGCCTGGCAAATCTTCGGCGGTCGCCGATGATCG
>CAZRQY010000035.1:0-2898 GCA_964602495.1 uncultured Candidatus Saccharibacteria bacterium | reverse complement strand
AGCGACATCAACATTTCTGGTATGATAACTGGAACTAAGTTTTTGATAAGCGGAAATAATTTCAACAGCGATTTCTTCCGGAATTTCTTCTTTGATAATCAAACGACGAACTAACGCTCCGCGCTTTTGCAAATCAGAAATATTATGAGTATTGAGATCTGTCAAGGTTTCTTTAATTTTTTGTTTTAAGCCGGTTTTTTCAAGAAAATAAGCGTAAGCATAAGCGGTAACCGCAAAACCATTGGGCACATTAACGCCAAGTTGGACTAAGTTATTAAACATTTCACCCAAGGCGGCATTTTTTCCGCCGACCAGTGGAATATCAGAAATTGCTAGATCCTTAAACCAAATAACGAACTCCTTAGATTTATCCATATGATCTAATTATACAGGATTTAAAAAAATCGACCAAGAGGAAAACTTGGGACTTGCATTTTTAAATAGCTTGTGTTAGTTTTAGAGTTGGCTCTCTAGGCCGAGCCTGGTGCCAATTGATTATCGTCTGTGTCGGTCGTCAATTAGCACCACTCCGCGGTCGAGGTAAAGTTAGGGTTGGTCCCCATCTTTACCTCGACCGCGGTTTTTTTGATTAAGTTAATTTATTTACCGCGATTAAAGACCTTGGTTGGACGTTTTTTAAAACTATTAACCTGTTGATTTTTCCGCACTCGAAACTCTGCGGTCGTGCGATATTTCGGTTGTCCAGGTTTGTTACCAACTTTCCCTCGATTTTTCATACAATATTATTATAACGCAGGTTCTTAAAAATTAAAATTTTAATCTCTTACTATTTTGCTAACTAGACGAGCAAACGGTTTGAGTAAGATGACAAAAATAGTGGTACTGATGAGATTAAAAACAAGGTGCGCATTAGCTACCTCTTGGGCGACCGAACCACCAAATTGTCTAATCACCGACACAAATAAATCAAAGAAGGGCAAGAAGACAATGACTCCAATGAGGTTGAATAAAAAATGAGCCATCGCTGTCCGTTTAGCTTGTTTACCCATAATTGAAGAAGCGACTAAAGCCGTCGAGGTAGTGCCGATATTCGAACCGAGAATAATGCCGAAAGCTTGATTAAAATCTAAAACATTTTGGGCTACTAATAAAATAACAATACCGGCCACCACCGTACTAGATTGAAAGAAGGTAGTAAGAATTATTCCGGCCAAGATTGCTAGAAAAACATTGGAAAGATTAGCAACGAGACCAAGGACCCGCGGATCATTAGACCAGGGACGAATCAACTCAGAGATTAAAGCCAGACAGAAAAAGACTAAACCGAAATAAAATATTGATTTGCCATATTTCTTCCAACGAGAATTTGTTCGGTCAATTAAAAAACCGGCAATTAAAATATAAGGAGCAATGCCTAAAATATTAAAGGCGATCAGTTGCGAGGTAATCGTCGTTCCAATATTAGCGCCAAAAATTACGCCCAAACTATTAACAAAGGTGACTGTACTAGCGTCAACCAACCCAACCAAGAGCACAGTGGTGGCTGTGCTTGATTGAAGAATCGCGGTTACTACCGTTCCCAAAAGAATCCCCCGCCAAGGTGTCTTGGTGAAGGTCTCCATCGCGTTCTTAAATTTATCACCGGCAACCCGACTAACTTGACTACTAAATTTTCTAACAGAAAACAGAAAGAGAAAAACAACCCCCAGAGCCAGAGCGAGCGTGTAAAAAATATCCATCATCGATAATTATTCAAGATTTTTTCAAGATAGAAAATTCTCATCGAGGTAAATTTGTGTTAATATGTAAGGCATGCGAAAAAAAAATCACGACCCACAACGATTGGCTTTTTATAAGACTCGTTCACTGCTTAGGTTTTTTTCTTCAGATAAAAGCAAAATTGCTTCAAATTCTCGCCAGTATAAGATCAAGGTTGCCTTTATTCACAATGAAAAAAAGATCCACACTGGCATGCATACTGGCGCAGCCCAGATCAACCAATTAATGGCTCAGGCTTTGGCTGGTTTGAATGTCAAAGTTAAACATTTCTATCCACTTCACCAACTCCACGATGCCCCGATCCACTTGCGTGGTCTAGCTAACATTCTTTTCTTTTACTCAATGCTTGAACATAAGGAAAAAATGCTTAAATTTGACATCATTCAGGGCACGACTTATACTCCATTGCCATTTTTAGCTTTTAAGGTACCAGTAATTTGTCATTTTGGCTCGACCGGTCGTGGATTTTTAGATAACGTCCCGGCGACAAAATCATTACCAAGAAGTAAATGGCAAATTTTCAAAGAACTCGCAAAATATAAAATTATCCCAGAACTTGACTTAAAAACATTTCGACCATTAGAAGATATTGCCGATATTGAAATTGTCGCGGCCGAAAGAGCAACGGCCTGTATCGCCACTTCAATTAAAGTAAAAAACGAATTGATGGCCGCCGGTATTCAGGAAGAGCGAATAACTGTCGTCCATAATGCCATTGAGGATTATTGGTTTGCCCAACAACGAGAAACAACCATCCAACCACCGCGTTTAGTTTTCTTAGGACGTCTTGGTAATGATGTCTTTACCTTAAAACTTAAAGGCTTTGCTCGACTAGTTAATTTTTACCGCGCTTTTCCAGAAGTCCCTAAAACCACCGTTTGCATGACGACTAATCGTAAACTCAAAGATTGGTTAAAAGTTTCTTTTCCTAGACACTATATGTTTGTTAATTTACGCAAAGACCTTATTCCTGGAGCTTTGGCCCCGCTTTATGGGAGTATTTTATTTCTGTCTTCGCGCTATGAAGGCTTCTCTTTAAGTCTAATCGAGGGAATGTCTCAAGGTTTAATACCAATTTCTTTCCCGGTTGGGGTTGCCCCAGAAGTTATTAAGCATGGAGTCAATGGTTTTCTAATAGAAACAGAAAAAGACGCCGAG
>CAZRQY010000034.1:0-5487 GCA_964602495.1 uncultured Candidatus Saccharibacteria bacterium | reverse complement strand
GGAGTCATTAATTGTTCTAGCTGGGTTTTTAATTGTTATTTTTGGTTTTTCTCGTAGTTGTAATAGCTATGCTTACTCAAATTCAAATGAAGAGGAGAAATCGACCAAAGAGAGTAAAACGGAACTCCCTCAATAATGATCCTTCGAATACCTAGAAGAAACGGTCTAACTTTTTTAGCCGTCGTTTTGGCTGTTTTTGTGATTATTCTTATTTCTTTTTCTACTGTTTTTTCTTTGGGAGCGACAAATTCTTCTGACAATTCTTTATCCGGAATAAACGAAAAACGTTTGACTTATGACCCTAATCAATTGTCTTTACCATCGGTCATCATTTCTCACCGAGCAACACCTAAACCATTACGAGCGATTTATATGTCAAGTTGGGTGGCTGGAACCGAAACGGCTCGCACTAAATTATTAAAACGTCTCGACGGAACAAATATCAATACGATCGTTATTGACGTGAAAGATTCTTCAGGCAAAATTGTAATTAAATTAAACGCTCCGGCTTTAGCTAAGTATGAATCTTTTGACAGCCATGTCTCTGATATTGTTGAATTTGTCGATAAATTACATCAGCAAGGTTTTTATGTTATTGGCCGAATTTCGGTTTTTCAAGACAATTACTTAACTCGACAACGGCCTGATTTAGCCATTCAGCGTTTAGATACTGGTCAAGTTTGGGAAGATGATCAGGGCTTAGCTTGGTTGGATCCAAGTTCTAAGGAAGTCTGGGATTATGCGATCGCGGTTGCCAAAGAAGCCTATGTGGCTGGTTTTGACGAACTAAATTTTGACTATGTACGCTTTCCCTCTGATGGCAAAATCTCTAATATGCGCTTTCCTCATTACGATTCGAGTAAAAAACCCAAGTCTGAAGTAATTGAGGATTTCTTTAGTTATCTTTATGACCAAATGAAAGATGTCGGCGCGCCAATCTCGGCTAATGTTTTTGGCTTAGTTGCAATTGAAACGGCTGATTTTGGCATTGGCCAGGTTTTAGAAAAAATTACTCCCTACGTTGATTATCTTTGCCCCATGGTTTACCCGTCGCATTATCCGGCTAATTGGCGCGGTTATAAAAATCCGGCGACGGTGCCATATCAAATTATAAAAATTTCTTTAGACTCAGCAGTTAAAAGGTTAAATGCTCAAGGTTTACCAGCGGAAAAAATTCGCCCGTGGTTGCAGGATTTCAATTTAGGCGCGACTTATACAGCTGATATGGTTCGATCAGAGATAAAGGCAGTTCACGATTCAGGGCTGGACTCCTGGATGGTCTGGGATTCGTCTAATCAATACACAATTAGCGTCTATCGTAAAACTGGCTCTAATTAGTTATAATGAATAAAAGTTATGGCGGAAGTCACGATTAATTATTTTGCCCAGACCGACTTTCGCGGAAAGCGAATTCCGTTTGGTATTAAAGCTGAAGATCGAGCTCGGCATGTTTATGTGATCGGGAAAACCGGTATGGGTAAATCATGTCTGTTGGAGAATATGGCGGTGCAAGATATCCAAAATGGCGAAGGGCTAGCCTTTATCGACCCGCACGGTAAGTCAGCTGATTTATTACTCGAGTTTGTTCCACCGGAGCGGCTAAAAGATGTTATCTATTTTGCCCCTTTCGATCTTGACCACCCAATTTCTTTTAATATTATGGAAGACGTGGGAGCCGACCAGCGCCACCTGGTGGCTAATGGTTTGATGTCTTCGTTTAAAAAAATCTGGCCGGATGTTTGGTCGGCGCGGATGGAATATATTCTTAATAATTGTTTGTTGGCTCTTTTAGAATATCCTAGCTCAACTCTTTTAGGTGTTAATCGTTTATTGTCCGATAAAGATTATCGCAAACAAGTAGTTGATAATATTACCGATCAATCAGTTAAATCTTTTTGGCTTGATGAGTTTGCTAAATATAATGAACGTTATATGCAGGAAGCGGGTGATGCCATCAAGAATAAGATTGGACAATTTACCGCCAATCCGCTTATTCGTAATATTATTGGTCAGACTAAATCATCTTTTGATTTACGGGAAGCAATGGATGCTAAGAAAATTCTAATTGTTAATTTGTCTAAAGGGCGTCTTGGTGAACAAAATGCTAATCTTTTAGGAGGAATTTTAATCACCAAGATTTACCTAGCGGCCATGTCTCGAGCCGGGGCTGGTGCCACCATTTCGCAATTACCCCATTTTTATCTTTTTGTTGATGAGTTTCAGTCATTCGTCAATGATTCTTTTGCTGATATTTTGTCCGAAGCGCGCAAATATAAATTAAGTTTGACAATCGCTCATCAATATATTGAACAAATGCCGGAAGAGGTGCGGAACGCTGTTTTTGGTAACATTGGTACTACGGTTTCTTTCCGGGTTGGTCCTTTTGATGCCGAGGTCTTAGAAAAAATATATTTTCCCACTTTTACCAAAGAGGATCTGGTAAATCTTGGTTTTGCGCAAATTTATTTAACCTTAATGATCAATGGTGTTGGTTCGTCACCCTTTTCAGCTGTGACCTTGCCACCGATCATTCAGACTAGCGATTCAATGAAAGATCGCATCATTAAGTCTTCGCGAGATAAGTATGCTTGTTCAAGGGAGAAAGTTGAAGCTGAAATAAATATCTGGTTTGAACCAGTCATAAAATTCACCGCTAAGTCCGAAGCTAAAACTGAAAAACCGGAAATTAAGAAAACATTTCAACCCGTTCAAACTTCACTTCCGACAATTCCTAAAACAAATCCGCCCCCGAAAGCTTTTCCTCTTAAGGTTTTAAAAAATAAGGCGAAAGAAGTTAATAAGAATAAAGATGAGTTAAAAGCTTTTTTAGGCGAGATTATGACGAATAAAAAATCAAAAAAAGACTTACCACTTCCTCCTCAAACTTCCAAGAAAGAAATTCCTCAAGATGTTCTTGAAAATTTATTAAATATTAAGTCCGACGATTAAGTCTATGGCTAAAAGGGTTTTAATTTATTCTACTGCTTATTTGCCTTTGGTGGGCGGAGTAGAAATTGCCATCAAAGAGATCACTGATCGCTTACCTGATTTTTCTTTTGATCTCATCACGGCTCGTCTTGATCGACGATTGCCTCGGGAAGAAACAATTGGTCGAATTAAAGTTTACCGTTTGGGTCCGGGTTTGTTTTTAGATAAAATCTGGCTGGTTCTTCGGGGGGGAAGTTTCGGTCGGAAACTACATCAAAAAAATTCCTATAATCTCGTCTGGGGGATGATGGCTAGTTTTGGGGGACTGGCTGCGTTGCGTTTTAAAGAATTAGTTCCGGCGACAAAATTTATTTTAACTCTTCAGGAGGGAGATGATTTGTTGTTGATAGAAAGAAAAATGAAACTACTCGCTTTTCGCTTTAAGAAAATATTTACTTCGGCTGATTATATTCAAGCCATCTCTAATTACTTGGCGACTTGGGCAGAAAAGAGGGGAGTACTTGCTCCGATTGAAGTTGTTCCCAATGGTGTCGATTTAGACAAATTTAAATTTGTTGAGAGAAAAACCAGTCGAACAATTATTACCACCTCACGCCTGGTCAAGAAAAATGGCCTTGACACCTTAATTCGTTCCCTTCTTTTTTTACCAGATGATTATCGTCTGCAAATTATCGGGACAGGCCCCGAAGCAGAAAATTTACGAAATTTAGCCTTGAAATTTAAATTAGCCGAACGGGTGGACTTTTTAGGATTAATCAAGAACGATGAATTATCGTCTCATTTGGGGCAGGCAGAAATTTTTGCTCGCCCCGCTCTGTCTGAAGGATTAGGGATCTCTTTTTTAGAAGCCATGGCTTGCGGTTTGCCGATCGTTGGCACATCAGTTGGCGGCATCCCGGATTTCTTGATTGATAGTCAAACTGGTTGGTTTTGCGAGTCAGATAATCCCTTTGATTTGGCGGAAAAAATAAAATTAATAACTAACCCAGAAAACACTGATTTGGTTAATCGAGTGGTTATTCAAGCCCGACAATTAATTGTTGATAAGTATGATTGGAACAAAATCACCTTGAAAATAAACCAAATTTTCAGTAACGTGTAGTTAATGACAGAAAAAGACAAAAAAACCATACTGATCGCCACTGGTTTATATCCGCCCGATATTGGTGGGCCGGCGACTTATAGCTACTTATTAAATGAAGAGTTGCCACGTTATGGCTGGCAAGTTAAGGTTTTAAGCTTTGGCGAGGTCCGATTTTTGCCCAAGATTTTTCGTCACCTTGTTTATAGCTGGAAAATTTTCAGGCAAATTTCTCGTTATCGAATTATTTATGCCCAGGATCCAGTTAGCGTCGGTTTGCCCGTCTGTTTAGCTTGTTGGCTGACCGGTCGATCTTTTATTTTAAAGATTGTCGGTGATTATGCTTGGGAACAAGGGAGTCAACGTTTTGGGGTGAAAGATCGCCTTGATGATTTTTCCCTTGAGTCTGAAAAATATCCTTGGTCAGTAAAATTATTAAAAAAGATTCAAACTGGTGTTGCTAATCGAGCAGAAAAGATAATTGTACCCAGTAATTATCTCAAAAAAATTGTCTCTAATTGGGGAATTAATCCTGACAAAATAATTGTTATTTATAATGCGTTTAATTTTCCAGAAAATTTGCCGGAGAAAAAAGAATTACGACGGGAGCTTCATTTAAGTGGACAAACAATAATTAGCGTTGGTCGCTTATTGCCGTGGAAAGGATTTTCTTTATTGATCGAAATGATGCCAGAACTAGTTTTTTCTTATTCAGATTTAAAATTGTATATTATTGGTGAAGGGCCAGATTGTAATTATTTAAAGAAATTAATTACCGAAAAGAAAATGACCGACCATGTTTTTTTGTCCGGTCGTTTGTCTCAGAAAGAACTTTTAAAATTTATCAAAGCGTCTGATTTATTTGTTCTTAATACTTCATACGAGGGATTCTCCCATCAGTTACTGGAAGCGATGTGGTGTGGGACTCCGATTATTACTACTAAGGTTGGTGGTAATCCAGAATTAATAACAAGTGATCAAAATGGTTATTTAGTTGAGTATAATAATGCCTCAGAGATAAAAAATGCTATTAGTAAAATCCTAAATAATGAATCTTTGCCCAGTCAAATTTCTCAAGCCGCTGAAGAACGAGTTAAATTATTTAATCGCGAAAGAATGATTGAAGAATTAATTAAAGAAATAACAAAATGAAAGTACTGATGATTTCAACTGATCGCTTAATTTTTACCACCGGTAGTGAAGTTCGTCGCCGGATGCTTGATTATGGTGAGTTATTTACTGAATTACGTGTTATCGTTTTCACTAACAAAAAATTAAATTATCAGAAAGAACAATTAACTGAGAATATTTTTGTTTATCCAACGAATTCAATAAATCGTTTCGGTTATCTTTGGCAAGCTATCAGAATCGGGAAAATTATTCTTGGTGATGGGCAAGACTGGGTTATTACCAGCCAGGATCCGTTTGAGACGGGCCTTGTTGCTTGGTGGCTTAAA
>CAZRQY010000033.1:0-5492 GCA_964602495.1 uncultured Candidatus Saccharibacteria bacterium | reverse complement strand
GTATACTCAAATTCAAGAAGAATGGGAGGGTGAAGAAATCGTCTCTCCTAATACAATTGCAAAAATAAATCGTTGGCTAAAGGAAGGCTGTGGTGGTTATAAAATGATGATTGATCGTCTCAAGAAAAAGTAAAATAATAACTCGCATTAGATTTGAATAAAATATAAAATAAAGAATGGGTAAATTGCCCATTCTTTTGTTCTTTCACAAACCAAAAACAAGGAGGTCTCATGCATTCAGAAAATAAGAGTCATGGGACCTATGTGGTAACCTATGACGTAGCAAGTCGTCTTCAGGTATTCCGCCCGAAGTCTCACACAATCCCCAGTTCGAATGATCCGTTGTTCGAACGTTTCCACATGAGTCTGTTTCAAAAGATACAGCAGGCTCTTCCTGGCATCATAATCGACACGATCGAGATGAGCGAACTCAGACGTAAAATCTGGGAACAGGTCGAGAGTCGCATCACTGATCTTGATCAGCAGGCGGTCCTCAGCACATGCCCAGAAATTGCTGACTCGAATCCTAAAAGCGAAGGCCTACTCCTCAACATCAACCGGCTCTTCAATGCCGATGGACAGTTGATCGGGCATGGTCCTAGACCTGGGTTCGAGCCTCTCGAGAAACAATATGATGACCTGGCAAAGAAAATCGCTGGTCGTTCTGTTATTCTCATTGAAGACGGAGCATTCAGCGGAGGCACACTTCGATCCGTGCTTCATGAACTGAACAGCCGGGGCGTCACAGTCACGGCAGTCATTATTGGTTTCTGCTGCACTAGGGCAAAGTTTGTCCTAGGTCAGTTCTTCAGAGGTGAGCTCGTCATTGTTCATCCGATTGAGAACCTTCTCGATTGGATTCCCGACCACGATCTCATTCCGTTTATTCCGAACTGCGGAAGGGTTCTTGGTGAATCTACTGATCAAGGCTTTATGCCGGTCCGGACTTCAGATGGATTTAGTTACGCCTATCCTTATATTCTGCCATTCGGCAAGATTGAAGAGTGGGCGAGTCTGCCGATCGAAGGCGCTCAAGACCTGTCGAGGCTTTGTCTTGATATCAGCATCGAGCTGTTCAACCGTGTAGGGCAAAAAATGACGGTAGGAGAGCTTCTTCGTGCTAATCCAAGGGTTTCGTTACCTATCGAGATGGGAGGGCACAACAGCCCAGTAAGCCCAAACGTCGAGATTGTATGGTTCTTGGAAATGATCAGAAAAAAGCTAGATTAACCCTGCTCCTTAATTAAAATCAGCCGTATCGTTCCAATGGAGCGATACGGCTTTTCTTTATATGTATCAAAAACCCTTATTTTAATTGACTTATTTTACTATGTGCTCTATACATCTTTACACCATAGATTGAGGGTATTGACAATGGGAGGGCACTATAATAGATTATAGTGACAACCGAATACGTTCCATTGCCCCGAAAGGGATCAGGCCAGAAATGGCCTCGATGCTACCAATGGACTTTGCTCCCAGCTAGGGATAGAATGTATGAGGCATCTCCGCAAGGAAATGTCTCCCTAGCTAGGGAACGGCCAACTGTCCGTAAGGATAGAACCGCCTCTAAAAAGTCCACTAGAGTAGCATCGAGTGGGCTTTTTGGTTGAAAAAACCCTATGCTATTCAAAGATGCTATAGACGAATTTACAAATTGGCGCGCGTTTAAGATAAACGGCACTACTACGAGAGGTAACGATAAAGACCTCCGACTTTTTAGTGTGTTCTTGCGCAATCCCCACATCGAAGACATCACGCTTAATGACATGATGGAATATTTGAATTTAATGAAAGAGATGGGATGGGCTCACAATAGTTTTATATCAAAATGCATGGCTTACAAAAAGTTTTTTGAGTTTTGTAATTTACGAGGTTGGAAAGTTCTAAACGAAAATTTGATACCAATTCCACAAAAGGAATATAAGATTCCTCGAGTTGCAACGAAGGAAGAATTTAAAAAATTGATAGATATTATTCCAAAAAATACAGACCCGAGAAATGTCAGAAATACAGCAATCATCAGACTGCTCTGGGATACAGGTGCACGAAACGGTGAAATATTGAATCTAGACATGGATGACCTTGATCTAGTTAACAACAAAGCCTTGATTAAAACCGAAAAAGCTAAAACTCGTAGACCGCTCCGAGAAATATTTTGGACAAAAGAAACCAGTGAGGCGATCAGTAAGTGGATTGATCGTAGAGAAAGATTTAAGCAAGCCAATGCATTGCGTGATCCAAATGCACTCTTTATTTCAATCCACAATTCAGGAGTAAATAAAACTCGTGGACTACGATTCAAACCCAGCGGTGTTTGCGAGATGCTTAGAGGTTACTCAAACAAAGCAGGTCTTGAACGTCCACTAAACGCTCACTCAATGCGTCATTACATGGGAAGAAATATTATAGAACAAGGAGGTTCAAACTCTGATGTGACAAACATTCTCGGGCACTCATGTATCGAAAGCTCAATGATCTACACAATGATGTATGGAAAACAAGCTGAAAAACGATACCGCAAATTTAGAGGACAATAGACTATTCCTAAAATAATAATCGCTTGCTATAATATTCAGGTGAAGAATAAAGCAGCACAAGCGTTAGGTAAAAAAGGTGGCACTACAACCAAAAAGAGGTACGGAAAAGAACACTTCAAAAAAATTGGTCAAAAGGCAGCCAGGGTACGATGGGGAAAAGTAAAGCCTCCGGTTACTTGATATATATACCAATCGCTTGGTATACTGTTTTTAGGCACATTGAAAACTAACAAAAAGGTTGCTCGCCTATTAAGGCCGGAAAATAGCATTTGTGGGCTTAATAGACGGGCAAATCGACGATTCTCAAGGTTTTAAGGGCTATTTTTCAACAATAGCCCACTTGTTAGGAAGATGGTGGTGTTATAGAGTTTAAGATATAATCGTTATCTTAATTTTATTATCATTATTACTAATATTTGTTATTATTAATTCTATGACTAATAAAAATATTCTTAAATGGGCTCTGGTCATTGGGATTATTATTGTCCTTAATTTATTTTTTCACTTTTCTACTCGCTTAGTTTACAAAGCTCCTCAATATGAAGATTTTTGCCAAACGAAGCAGGTCAATATTCAACCGGGCAATCAAAAAGACTGTCTCGCTGTTGGCGGATCGTGGACTGAGGGTCCGAGTGATAAACCGGTTCCCGAGGGAATTGACCAAACTGGTCGAGTTATCCCAGCTGGCACTAATTCTTATTGTGATGTTTATTTCACCTGCCAGAAAGATTTCGAAACGGTTAATGACCTCTACCGGCGAAATATTTTTGTAGTGCTGGTGATTCTGGGCTTGATCTCGCTGATTATCGGTTTTGCTTTGGCCTCTAATGAGGTAATTTCACTTAGTCTTTCTTATGGCGGTGTTTTATCTTTTATTATCGCTTCTGTCCAGTATTGGTCAGCGATGGATGATTATTTGCGAGTCGTCATCTTAGGACTAGCCCTAATTGTGCTGATTTATCTTAGTTATAAAAAATTTAAAACCTAAATCTAACCAAGATTGAAATTCTTCAGTTTCGTGTTAAAGTATTAACATGCCCTACTTTGCATAAAGCTACGCAGGGTAATAAAGAAATGAATAAATACGATCATCTGAAGATTGAAAAAAAATGGCAAGCCAAATGGGCCAAAGACAAAATCTATCAGACTAAAAAAACATCGACTAAACCCAAAGCTTATATTTTAGATATGTTTCCTTATCCGTCGGGTGAAGGCCTTCATGTTGGTCATCCGAAGGGTTATATTGCCACTGATATTTATTCTCGCTTCAAGCGAATGAGCGGTTTTAACGTTTTGCATCCAATGGGCTGGGACGCTTTTGGCCTGCCAGCCGAAAATTACGCCATTGAAAATAAAATCAACCCGGCCATTGCTGTTAAGAAAAATATCAAATACTTTAAATCGCAATTAGAGAAAATCGGTTTTGATTATGATTGGTCGCGCGAAATTAACACCACCGACCCTAAATATTATAAGTGGACTCAATGGATTTTTTTACAACTTTATAAAAAGGGTCTGGCTTACGAATCGTGGGAGCCAATTAATTGGTGTCCATCTTGCCAAACTGGTTTAGCCAATGAGGATTTGGAGACCCGCTCGACAAGCTCAGGGCAAGCGGCCGTTTGTGAACGGTGCGGTTCGGAAGTAGTTAAAAAACCAATGCGTCAATGGATGCTCAAGATTACCGCTTACGCCGATCGCCTGCTTCAAGATTTAGATCAGCTTAATTGGCCTGAATCAATCAAAGAATCTCAGCGTCATTGGATTGGCCGTAGTGAGGGCGCTGAAATTAATTTCCCCTTAAATACCGGCCCGCTCAAATTTGTTATTTTGCACGGCTGGAAGTCGAATAGTAAACGTTGTTTTATTCCATGGCTTAAGCGCGAGTTAGAAGCGCTTGGTCATGAGGTGGTAACGCTTGATTTACCTCATCCATTTGTTCCCGATGTTGTCGAGCAGGCGGAGTATGTTTTAAGTAAAGTTGTTTTTGATGCCAACACTGTGCTTATCGCTCATTCGCTTGGTTCGGTGGTTGCCTATCGAATTTTGGAAAAATTAAAAATGCCAATCAAAAAATTGGTCATTGTTGCCGGCTTAATAGAACCGAAATTTCGAGACAAAGAACGACCTGGGGTAAAATACCTGATGAGCTGGAAGTTTAACTTGGCTAAAATCAAAAAAAATGCCGGTCGGATTGTTATTTTAGAAGATAAAAACGATCCCATGATCCCTGATGGGGAGTCTCAAGTGATCCAACAAGCGCTAGGGGGAAAATCATATCGTCTTGAAGCGGAAAAAGCTCATTTCTGTGGTTCCTTTGAGCCTTTGATACTGAGGTATAGTCTCAACCAAATTAAAGTTTTTACGACTCGCGCTGATACGCTTTTTGGAGCCACTTATTTAGTCGTCGCGCCGGAACATGAATTGATTAGTGACTTGGCTGATAAAATCACTAATTTAAAAGAAGTGAAAAAATATATCACTTTGACGAGCAAGCGTAGTGAAATTGAACGGACCGCTGAAGGTCGGGAAAAAACCGGAATTGAGTTAAAGGATCTGAAAGCAATTAATCCAGCTAATAATCGGGAAATTCCCGTTTGGGTGGCCGATTATGTCTTACCTGATTATGGCACCGGCGCGATTATGTCCGTCCCGGCTCACGATGAACGAGATTATCAATTTGCCCAGAAATTTAATTTGCCAATTATTCAGGTGATCACTAAAAATGACGCGCCGACTAAGAGTTATTTGATGGGGGCGGAAAATATCACTGATGATGATCTGGTCGCAGTCGGTGCAATTATCTCGGCTAAAGAATCGGATGGTGACCGTCTTTTGATTCTTGATTCGAAAAAATTAACAGCCTACGAAAAACTGATCAGTAATAAAATGTCGCCCGGATTTTGGAATGAGTATCTTTTTGCTGGCCAGATAATTTTCTTATTTAAAGAT
>CAZRQY010000032.1:0-5594 GCA_964602495.1 uncultured Candidatus Saccharibacteria bacterium | reverse complement strand
AGTAAAGCCTAGACCTAGTTTTGTTCCCGATTTAAGCTCAGTCTTAAACCAATTGTCCACCACCTCATCGTCCCAACGATTCGTTTTTTCATAAAGTTCGGGATTTTGGAGAGCGGTCATCTCAAGTTCAACTGCGCCCAAGGCGTTCATTTCTTCGCGAATAATATCAGCAATTTTATTAAGGACCCGTAAACCAAGTGGCAAATAAGAATAAACGCCAGCTAATTCCTTATTAATAAAGCCGGCCCGAATAAGCAATTTGGCGTTTTTGGACACTTCGTCTTTCGGGTCTTTTTTGCGAGTTTTGGTAAAAAGTTGAGATTGCCGCATGGCTTCATCTTATCGCAAAAGGTCAAACTGGTCAAAGTAGCTTAAAAACATCACTGATCGAAATGACTAGCATTAAGAGGATTAATAAGGCCAAACCAACCATATTCAGGGTGTTGGCAATTTGAGGCTTGATCGGTCGGCGAATAACCGCTTCAATGCCGATAAATAAGAGCCGGCCACCATCAAGGGCGGGAAAAGGTAAGAGATTAAGAATGGCCAAATTGATCGAAATCAGAGCCGTAAAATTCAACAAATAAACAAAACCAAGCCGACTAGCATCACTAACTAAACTATAGATACCGATCGGTCCAGCAATCGCGCCCAAGGCCGATTGGCCGGACGAAAAAATATTGACGAAGAAATAACAAAAAGCGAAAAAAGTATTAATAATTAGATGATAAGTAAAGAATAAACCATAAAAGGGTGCTTGCCACCATGAGACTGAGACCATTCCGATTTTTTGAGTCGCAACGCCAATCGCTGAACCCTCGCCAGTCACGCCAAGTTTAGGCGTCACGGTCAAAATCGAAACTTGTCTCGAGACTTTGTCTTGGGAACTTTCGGGACGTAAGTATTCAATTTGGATCGGCTGATTGGGAAAACGACTGGTAAAATCACGGACCATATCAACCGACAACTGGTCAATTTTTTCACTCGGTCCAGCTAGCGACAATAACTGATCGCCAACAATTAAGCCAGCTTGATCGGCCGGTGAATCCTTAAGAACATTAACAATTGTCAGTGATTCATTTTTGATATTAAGACCTTGGGGTAAATTATCGAGGCCAGCCGGCATCCCGAGACCTAAATTAATTGAAATTAAAATCCACGCTAAAACGAGATTAAGAGTAACCCCGGCCACTAAAACTATCGCCTGAACCCACTTAGGACGATTGACTAGCGAACGAGAACTGTCGGAGCCGGTTAAACTTTCCTCATCTGGATTTTCACCAAAAATTTTAACAAACCCGCCAAGCGGAAGCCAATTGATTGAATAAATTGTTTCGCCTTTTTTAATACCCCAAATTCGTGGCGGTAAACCAAGACCAAATTCATCAACCCTAATCTTGGCCCATTTGGCTGTCACAAAATGCCCGATCTCATGAGTCAGGATCAAAAGAGCTAAGATAATAATAAAAAGAATGATCGTCGTTCCCATCTTAATTCATTATTTCTTTTTCTTTCTTGCTGGCCAAATTTTCAAGTCGATCATTGGTTTCCGTAATTAATTTTTGCAATTCGTCTTTGGCTTTGAATTTTTCATCTTCGTTAATTTTGTGCGTTTTTTCTTCTGCCTGAATCTCTGTCCAAATCTTTTCCCGTTCCTGACGAACGGAAATACGCGCTTCTTCCATTTTTTCCCCAACCAATTTAATAAGCAGCTTGCGCCGTTCTTCTGTCAGAGCTGGAAAAATAACTCGCAAACCGGTTGAGTCAGGCGCCACCGACAGACCGAGGTTGGCCGCTTCAACCGCCGTCTGAATGGCACTTAATTGCTCTTTGTCCCACGGCGTGACGCGAATAGTCCGAGCATCTTCGATGCCGATCGCCGCCAAATGTTTAAGGGAAGTTTTAGCACCATACGAATCAACGACGACGCCATCAAGTACGGCCGGCGAAACCTTACCAGTTCTGACTCCTAAATACTCCCGGCTGAGCCAGTCCTCGATTTCGGCTAATTTTGTTTTAATTAATGAAAAATTATACATAGCTGTTTTATTTTAATATAGAATCGTTAAAAATCCTAACACTTGGCAAAATTAGCGCTAAATGTTCGAGAATTAAACGATTCGAGGAACGCGGATTCTGAAGATAGCGTTGACATTTCGCCAGTTCATAAAGAGCAATTTCTTCATCTTTGGTGATTTTTTTCAACTCGATTCCTGCCCACAAGGTTTTTTCCAAATCGGCAATAAAACTGATGATCTCGCCCTTCGTTTTATCTTTATTTTTCCCGCCTGCGCGGGCAGGCAGAAACTCTTGTCGAATAAACTCAAGTCGTTCAGGTAGGTCTAATTTTAGAAATTTAGAAGCTAAATCTCCAATAACACTTAAAGGTGAGGTCGCTAAATCCTGATCGCTGGTTAAAATAACCATTCGAGAACGAAGAGTTGGCAAGAAAATTTCCGCCAAGCGAGCAATAATCAGAAAATGAGTGTCGGCCGTTGGTTCTTCAAAAGTCTTCAATAAGGCATTTTGCGCCTCTGGCGTAATTGAAGAGATTTCCAAAACAAAAAACCGGCCACGCCCGCCAAATGACCGGCGCGCACTTCGTTCAATCAGAACGTGAGCTTCCTTAACACCAAAAGAAGATTCACATTTTTGCCACCAAATATCCGGCGAGCTATTTAAATTATCAACTTTAAGAAAATTTTTAAGTTCTTTCTCTAAAATTTCTTGCCAATATTTTTTATCACCAACGAGTAAGCAGGCGTGATGACGAAACAATGATTTTTTTATGTTCGGATCATTTGTAGGCATTCGTCTATTGATATCGCGTTATCTTTTAGTGATAATGCTTTTTTTGTAGACATCAAGATGTTCTAGAGCAATACCAGTTCCCTTGGCAACACAATAAAGAGGATCATCGGCAACATAAGCCTTAACGCCGGTCTTGCGAAAGATTAATTCGGCCAAATTACGCAATTGTGACGACCCGCCGGTCAAGGTAATTCCTTGATCAATAACATCAGCCGATAGTTCCGGTGGTGTTTCTTGAAAAACAATTTTAATGGCGCGAACAATCTCTCTTAATTCGCTATCAATCGCGCGAACAATCTCGTTAGTACGAATTTCCACTGATCGAGGCAAGCCGGTTAAAAAATCCCGTCCTTTGATCACATAGGACAACTCATCTTCAACGGGAATGGCTGAGCCGATAGATATTTTTACTTCTTCAGCCGTTTTATCGCCAATGGCCAAATTGAAAGTTTTTTTAATATAATCGGCCGTTGCCTGGTCAGTTTTATTGCCAGCATGTTTAACCGAAGTGGAAGAAACAATTCCGCCCAAAGAGATTACTGCCACGTCGGTAGTTCCCCCGCCGATATCGACAATCATATGGCCGTGAGCTTCATAAATCGGAATACCGGCGCCGATGGCTGCCAGAATTGGCTCTTTAACCACATAAGCATTTTTAGCACCCGCCCGCATCGTTGCTTCAATCACCGCTCGTCGTTCGGTCGAGGTAACACCAGCCGGAACAGAAACCATAATATCTGGCTTAAATAAATTAAACCGACCTAGGGCTTTGGAAATATAATAGCGCAACATCGCTTCGGTGATGCGATAATCAGCAATTACCCCGTCTTTCATTGGCTTATAAACAATAATATTATCAGGCACTTTACCAACCATATCCTTAGCTTCCGAACCAACGGCGACTATCCGATTATCAAGCCGATTAACGGCCACGACAGAAGGTTCGTTAAGGACAATCCCCTTGCCCGGCACAAAAACCAAAGTATTGGCCGTCCCTAAATCAATTCCCAATTTTGTCGTCAAAATAGACATGGTGAATGGTTTCCATTCTAACTTACTTAGGATGATTTAACCAAGTTGACAAATTAAGTCATTTATGACAGTAATTTCAAGGGTAAAGTTCTTTGTTGTTTGATTAATAAGCAAAAGCACTAAAAACAGAAAGGAGGTGCTTAATAAAATGAACAATCAAACCGCGGAAAGGTTAATCGCCACGGGGCAACTCAATGTCAAGCATTTGCTCGAGATCGGCAAGAAAGTCGAGTCTGTCTCCGTTTGGCAGGCAGTGATCGCTCAAATCACTTGGGAAGGGTTGACGGTTGAACAGCTACTCGAGATCGGTGAGAAGGCTGAGAATACCGACGTTTGGCGGACGATAGTCAATAGCAAATCGTTGACAGTTGAGCAAATGCTCGAGATCGGCAACCGGGCTGAGATTGGTATCGTTTGGCAAGCGGTGATCAATACCGGAAAGTTGACGGTTGAGCAGATGCTCGAGATCGGCGAGAAGGCCAAGATTAACTACGTCTGGCGGGCGGTGGTCAATACCGGAAAGTTGACGGTTGAGCAGATGCTCGAGATCGGCGAGAAGGCCAAGATTAACTACGTCTGGCGGGCGGTGGTAAACACTGAACAACTCACGACCAAGCAGCTGCTCGAGATCAGCGAGACGGCCGAGGATAATTACGTCTGGCGGGCGGTGGTCAATACCGGAAAGTTGACAGTCGAGCAAATGCTCGAGATCGGCGAGACGGCCAAGGATGGTTACGTCTGGCGGGCGGTGGTAAACACTGAACAACTCACGACCAAGCAGCTACTCGAGATTGGTGAGGAAGCCAAATCTGCCCTCGTTTGGCAGGCAGTGATCGCTCGCATCACCTGGGATGGGTTGACTGTTGAGCAGATGCTCGAGATTGGCAAACGGGCTGAAGATGATTACGTCTGGCGGAGGATAGCGAACCAGATAAGGCAAGTTTAACCTCCATTTTAATTGCGAACGGTGGGTTGGATTCGAAAGAGTTCGACCCGCTTTTTTTAATCAAATTTTATCCGTCGAAACTCTTTTTATTTTAACCCTGATTGCTTGGAGGCGTTTTTCAATTTGTTCGTAACCCCGATCAATATATTTGACATTATGGACGACCGACTGGCCGGAGGCGATGATGGCGGCCAGAACATAGGCCAAGCCGGCTCGCAGATCAGGACTTTCAATCTCATGACCAACGAGCGGAGTCGGTCCATTAATAATGGCCCGATGAGCATCAAGAATTTTGGTTTTGGCGCCTAATCGATTAAGGGCTTCAAGATAATTGAGTCGGCCCTCAAAAATTGTTTCAAAAATAAAGCTCTGACCGACGGTTTGAGTTAGAAAAATTGACAAGGGCGCTTGTAGATCAGTCGGAAAACCAGGATATTCATGGGTTTTAATATCAACCGCCGTAAATTTTTTCGACAATTGATTATTTTTAACCCTAAGCCAATCATCACCGGCTTCAATTTCAACACCAGTTGAACGAAGAAGATTAATCAAGGAATCAAGTTGATCCGGTCGACAATTGGTAATAGTTAGATCGGTCGCCGCCAAGGCGCCGAGAATCAGAAAACTCCCTGCTTCAATTCGATCAGGCATTGTGACATATTTTTGATTTTGACCAGTCAGTAATCCCCCGCCTTCAATTTCAAGAGTAGGAGTGCCTAAACCTTTAATCTTGGCCCCACCCCTAATTAAAAATTCACCTAAACTAGCGATCTCTGGTTCCAACGCACAATTTTTTAAAATAGTT
>CAZRQY010000031.1:0-5815 GCA_964602495.1 uncultured Candidatus Saccharibacteria bacterium | reverse complement strand
CGGTAATGTTTTCTTCGTCCTTTGGTTCAACCAGTTGGCGGAGGGTTGAGCGCATTTCTCTCCGTCCAGGTTTAGTCATTATCCGCTGAACGTGCGAGACAACACCGACCCTTGGTATTTCTTGCATAATCGCTGATGTCAACTGCATCATCTGGCCAGCGTCTAGGGCTACCGTTTCTTTTTTCGGGACCTTGCCTTTTTCTTTCATGGCTTTATCCTTTTTTTGTTTTTGAGCTTTACAAGATGAAACGGAAACACTCCGTCCTCTGCCTTGCCCAACAATCTGCCTTCTATTGTATATCTTTTAGCTCAATTTGTCAAGGTTACTGTCAAGACGGTTATAATGTATAATTAAAGTGATGATTGGTCAATTAACTGGTAAAATTGTTCGTCAAAAGGAACGTTTTGTAATTTTGGATGTCAACGGCGTTGGTTACAAGATTTTTGCTTCAACGGAAACAACCAAAAAACTCAAAGAAGTGTTTGGTCCGGCGACCGTCCTAACTCATTTAGTCGTCAGGGAGGATGTCCTTGATTTATATGGCTTTATTGATGAAACGGAATTAGAATTTTTTGAATTATTGATTGGCATTTCTGGTGTTGGCCCTAAGAGTGCTTTGTCAATTCTATCGCTCGCTCCACCAGAAACTTTAAGGAAAGCTGTTTCGTCCGGCAATACTGATTATCTTACTCAGGTGTCCGGCATCGGTCGTAAAATTGCCGAGAAAATTGTCTTAGAATTGCGTGACAAAATCGGCACCTTGGAGAGTACCGGTGAAGGATTAGAACAAGAAACAGAAGCGATTTTAGCCATGGAAGCGCTCGGTTATTCAGGTCGTGAGGCACGAGAAGCGCTACGCCAAATTTCCAATGACGTAACCAATACGGGTGATAAGATTAAGCAAGCGCTCAAGCATTTAGGTAATAAGAATCGTAAATAGAAAATATGGTAGAAAAAATTTTAAATATTTTCAAAAAATTTATTCCCAAAAAAGTTTTTGTTTTTTTTCGACCTGTCTATCATTATTTATTGGCACTAGCCGGAGCCTTAATTTATCGCTTCCCGTCTCGCCAACTCCGCGTCATCGCCGTTACCGGCACTAAGGGAAAAACCAGTACTACCGAGATTCTGGTTAAAATTTTGGAGGTTGCCGGTTATAAAATAGCTTCCACTTCAACCCTCCAATTTAAAATTGGTGACAAAATTAATCGTAATTTATATAAAATGAGCATGCCGGGACGGATGTTTCTGCAAAAATTTTTGCGCCGAGCAGTTAGCGCTAGTTGTGATTTTGCCATTTTAGAGGTTACCTCCGAAGGTTCGCGACTCTTTCGTCATAAATTTATTGATTTTGATGGCTTGGTTTTTACCAATATTTCGCCTGAGCATATTGAATCGCATGGCTCTTACGAAAAATACCTGTCGGCCAAACTTGATTACGCTCGCGCCCTGAATCGTTCACCTAAAACAAATAAAGTTTTAGTTATTAATGACGAAGATCAGGAGTCGGAAAAATTTGCCCGACTAGCGCCCACGACCAAACAAATAAAATTTACTATTGCAGATGAAGAACAATACCCACCCACTGCCCTGCCAGGTAAATTCAATCGCTATAACATCATCGCCGCCGCCAAAATGGCCGAAGCTCAAGGCGTAGAAAAAGAAGTAGTTAATCAAGCATTAAAAAACCTAAAAATAATTCCCGGTCGAATGGAACAAGTCATTTCCGACCAGCCTCAACAAAATTTTGAAGTAATTATTGATTATGCTCATACGGTTGATTCTCTGACTAAAGTTTATGAAGCCTTGGGCGACAAGCGAAAAATTTGCGTCCTCGGCAGTTGCGGAGGCGGGCGCGACAAACAGAAACGACCACAAATGGGTAGAGTGGCCAATAATTTTTGCGACGAAATTATTTTAACTAACGAAGACCCCTACGATGAAGCCCCCGAACAAATAATAAAAGATGTTGCCACTGGGATTACTGAAGCCTTTAAAATTATTTTAGACCGTCGAGAAGCAATTAATTCGGCTATTAAACTTGCTAACGCCAGTGACGTCGTTATTATTACTGGCAAAGGCACTGATCCTTATATCATGGAAGCTAATGGTAAAAAAACTCCCTGGAGTGATTATGACGTCGCAAAAGAGGAATTGTTAAAAATTTTAGGATAACTTGTCACGTGACGAAGTTTTACGGGATAAATAATGGGCGGGCGACTAGACTAGTCGTCCGCCCAGTTATGGTACGGTTAGGAGTTTTCTGCTCGGGCTGCCAACCCCTCAACGATCTCGGCGATGGTTCGCTCTACCGCCTCGCGAGGATTTTGAGGTAGGCCGGTGTCGTTCGGCTTGGCGTTGAGAATTGGCCGACCGACTACGATGCGATCAGCACCCCTCTCGATCGCCTTCTGAAGAGTAACAACTCGGCTCTTGGCTTGATCGTCACCTTCAACGACAGACCAGGTCGGCCGAATGCCTGCCGTGTTGAACGACAGCATCAACTGACGGTTTCTAACCACTTCGAGTTCGGCACCCGATAACACCAGCCCACCTAAGCCGGCTAATTGGGCCATCCGAGCGAAGCGCAGAACACCGGCCTTGGTTGAGCAAGTGAAGACGGCCCGACACTCCTTATCGTCGAAGCTGGTTATAACCGTTACCCCAAGCACCTCGGTTAGGTCGCTTGAGGCCTCCTGGACTCGGCGTAAGCCGTCCAGCCCGGCACAACACATGACCGTCAGCAACCTTGGCGAGAACTCCCGGAGAATCGATGCGTCAGTCGCCATGGTTTCGGGAATGTCGTATAACTTCAAGTCGGCGAACACCTCGACGCCGAAATTATACAACTCTTTGATCAAGCCGAAGCCACAGGCACGCAGGGCGGAGTTAACCTTGATGACCACTCCGGTCCCTTCAACGCTCTCGGCTAATTTCAGAACCTTCCGTCGAACTTCGGCTACCCCGCCCGTTTCTGGTCTAAAATCCGCTGGCAGGATCAACCTCTCAGCTGGTTTCAGGTTCTTTTTCAATGGACTTCACATCCCTTCCTGTTTTGGTTAGCACTTCTTAATTTCCGTTCTCGAAACCCGGGGTCATTACCCCAAGATTAATTGGTGGAGTCGGTTCATGAGGTCTAGAAACTCCCGCCGCGACAACACAGGTTTAACTTCAACAACCTCGCCGGCAAGAAAAGCGAATCGCGCTCCATCTTCTTCTGGAAAACCGTGCTTTTTCCACCACTCTGCTGCCCCTCGGCTTTTCCTCCCAAGAGCCAGTATCGCCTCTTTTTGAGGGACGACGTATCTCTTCCCAAGTTCTAAGTGGGTCCGGCTCAAGACACGATAAGGATAATGGCTTGCACAACTATCGCTCCAAAAAAGACATGGTACTTCGACTCCAACCCATGCTTTCCGAATGTCTTCAGGAGCTTCCCCACTGGGCACTCTTTCCACACGAATTATCCCAAAGAAGTCTCCCAAATTCGACATGTTTAGACACCTCCCTTCCTGTTTGGCAAATAACATTAACCGAAACGATTCCAGTTTTTCTATTTATATTACTAGCGGAAAATAATAGGTATGGCAATATGAGGGAATGCCTGAATTACCAGAAGTTGAAACTCTAAGGCGAGAATTGTCTCAAGCACTTATTGGACTTAAAATCAAAAAAGTAAGGATTTTGTGGCCCAAAACAGTCTTACCCTTATCTCCCCTTGCCCTTTCTCGGCAAATTAAAAATAAAAAGGTAAAATCGGTCACTCGCCAGGCCAAGATCTTGATAATAGACTTCATAGATTCCACCGCTCTCGCTATTCATCTCAAAATGACCGGGCAATTAATTTTTATTCCCGCTCACCAAGGACTCTCCTTGGGCTCTTCTAAAGGAAAGTCTTTGGTGAGTGGCGGTCATCCTGATAACCAAATGGCCGAAAAACAACCTTCTAAATATACTCGTTTGATTTTTGAATTTACTAATGGCTCGCATTTTTACTTTAATGATTTACGAAAATTCGGCTGGGTACGATTAGTTGACGACTCTCAACTCAAAGACTTAATTAAACATCTTGGCCCTGAACCACTCTCTAAACTTTTTTCTAACCAAGTCCTCATCGATATTTTTAAGCAATATCCAAACCGCACGATCAAACAAATTTTGTTAGATCAAACTTTAATTGCTGGTCTTGGTAATATTTACGCTGATGAAAGTTGTTTTTTGACCAAACTTTTGCCGACCCGTAAGTCCTCTACTCTTAAACCCGCTCAAATAAAAAATTTGCGAGACAAAATTATCGCCGTTTTAAAACTCTCGATTAAAAAGAAAGGAACTTCGTCTCGGAATTATCGTCGGGCCGATGGTTCACGAGGTAATTTTGTCCCCCAGCTTAATGTCTATGGCCGAACTGATCAACCCTGCAAAATCTGCGGTCGCCCAATTCAAAAAATAAAACACCTCGGCCGAGGAACTCATTTTTGTCTAAAGTGCCAGAAATAATTAGACGTTCAAAATTCGAAACAACACTACTCCAACCGAGACAGCAATATTGAGCGATTCTTTCTTCCCTTTCATCGGAATTTCGGCAATCGTGTCGCATTTTTTTAGAATATTTTTGGCTAAGCCAGTTACTTCGTTACCAAAAATGAAAGCTGTTTTTGATTTTCGGTTCCTGCCTGCCGGCAGGCAGGTCGCTTTTTTATAATCAACCGAATTTTTGTCTTGCTCAACGGCAATTAAATAAAAGCTCTCTTTTTTTAATTTTGTTAGTAATTTAGATAAGTTATCGATTTTTTCCCAATTAATAGTTTTTTCCGCCCCCAAGGCTGTTTTAGTAATTTCTTTATTAACTCGCCCAAATTTATCAATTGGGGCTGGAGTATAACCGGTCAAATATATTTTGGAAATCCCGACAGCGTCAGCGGTTCGAAAAATCGAACCAACATTAAGAGCGCTTCTGATATCTGGTAAAATGATATTAACTTCAGACATAATTAGTGGTAGAATAGCAACATGTTAAGTTTATTACCAGATCTTTTGGACTTTGGTTCACTAGCTCCCGTCATTCTCCGTGTCGCTTTAGGAGGCACTTTTTTGGGTTATGGTTTACGTGAATTAATTGCGCCGAAATACCTACCGACTGGCGCCGGCTTACCAATTGGTTTGGCTAGAATTGTTGGGGCTTGGGAATCTTTGCTTGGTAGCCTTTTGATCCTCGGACTTTTCACCCAAATTGCCTCTTTATTGGTTGGGCTAGAACTTTTAGGTTACCTCTTTTTGCGACTCAAAGACAAAACCAAAATACCGATTCCGATTGATTATCTTTTAGTTATGTTAGCCATTGCTATTTCTTTAATGCTTCTCGGTCCAGGATTGCTGGCCATTGATCTACCACTTTAAACAAAAAACTGGCTTAGCTGGTTTTTTCGTGTCCGCCCAGTAGGAGTCGAACCTACGACCGTCTCCTTAAAAGGGAGCTGCTCTACCAGCTGAGCTATGGGCGGATTAACAGAGAAATAATAGCAAAAAATTTAGAGATTTCAAACACCTTCTCTATCGGCTCATCATAAAAAAACTAGTGAGATTTTGTTTGTTGTCTTGGAGATCTTTCGCCAGCACCTCAAGATTATAAAGCTTGGCCAAATTTGCCGGACCAAGAATAGCGGTATTTTTAGGTAATTTGCCGAGGGCTAACGCTTGAGCCGCCTGGGCCGTATCAATCAAGTCTCCCTTACCACTCTGCAAGGTCCAATCTTTATAGTTTCGCGCCAAGGTGCTTTGACATTGAGCAAAAACTTGTGGATGAGCCATTATTGTCTT
>CAZRQY010000030.1:0-5827 GCA_964602495.1 uncultured Candidatus Saccharibacteria bacterium | reverse complement strand
AGACGAGAATGATTTTGGCTGACTTGTCGAATAAATTTTTCTAATCGATCAACCCCTTTATGTGTCCCCTTGTTAAACCGGCAAGAATAAGAGTCAAAAATAAAATGTTGATCAAAAATATGATAAATAAGACGAAAAATCGCTTGATGAACAATTCGATCTTTAACTACCGCTTTGTGAATATTTCTTAATTTAGGATCTTGAATATAGAAAGATGTATACTCCGACGGTTGATAACTCCCATTTTTTAATTCTTCATGTAAAGCAAACAGATTATCTTCTAAATTAAACTCAAACAATTTTATATCTTGCCTCTTACCTTTGTTTCGTTTAAACTCACGCCAAGCGTCAAATAAGTTATTTAAAGAAATTATCTGTTCAAAATCAAAAATATCATGACCCTTAAGCCCCCCCCCAACAAATTTTGATTCCCCTCGTCGAGCATATCACTCAATTATATAAAGAAATTTATCTATTGGGAAAAAGAATACCGAAGCGGGACCGTTTTGGCCTGTTGGCTAAAATTGAAGATTATTGTTTAGTTTGTCTAGAATTAGGAATAGAATCGACTTTTACTAAGACCAAGACAAAATCTCCTATTTTAGACAAATTGCAAATCAAAATTGAAATTTTGAAGAGATTAATTCGTCTCGGTTGGAATTTAAAAATTATCGAACAAAATAAATATTTAGAATTCGAAACAGAACTACAAACCATCTCAAAAATGACTGTGGGTTGGCTTAAATATCTGGACCAAAAGAGCCGTGATTAACGGCTCATAAATGGTAAAAACTTCTCGCGAACGCGCCAATTACCATTGGCATTGTCAGGATTGACGTTGCTGACGTTGAACTTGTCGTCGTTCCAGTTGACGTAGGGCACGTAGCCATCAGTATAGCGCGAAATTATTAACCAATTCCATCTTTATCTCCAAAAGTCTTTTATAAAACTTTTTGTGTTTCCGATCTAGATCTACTTGGTTTGGAGTCGTTAGCCCACCAGAATTGGTTAAGCAGTTTCCTTTTTATTTGGGCAAATCGTTATTCGTCAAAAACGAACCGATTGTATTAGCCAAAGATTATTATAAACAAAAATGAGCCCTGATCAAAGATCAGGGCTCGGAAGGGTACAAGGGTTAAAGGTACAAGGGTTACCGCCTACGCCAAGGCTTCGGCGGGCCTGCCTACCGGCAGGCAGGCAAGGAAACAACTTCGCGAACGCGCCAATTACCATCGGCACTGTCAGGATGGACGTAGCCGACGCTGAACTCGTCGTCGCCCCAGCGGACGTAGGGCACGTAGCCACCAGTATAGCGCGAACCAGAACAGATGGTCAGAGTCTCGGTATCGAGATGATCCTTGTTTTTCCAGTGATACCAGAGTTCCAGGAGCATTCGCTCAAGGTTGGTCATGCCCTTGATGCCCTGTTGGGCCGTGGCGTTGGCCGATCTGTCTTTGTGCTCCACGTCAGCCCCCACTCGGTCACGGACTCTGATCGCATAGGTCTGGGTTGGTTGGCGATCGTTGTGGGTGATGGCCTGGTCCAAGTCATCGCAATGACGCCAGACCTTGCCATTGAACCGTTGGCGGCAAATCTCAAACACGCCATTGCATGTTAGATCCTTGGCGACTACAACGATCCAGCCGAAGCCGTCTTGTTCAGAGGGTAGGGTGATGTCGGCTGGATCCAGTTCGAGATGGAAGACCTCGCGGTAGAATTGAAGCCAGTCGGTAATGAGGCGAGGATCCGCCAAATCCTGAAGGAGAACAGCAATGAGTTCTTCGATTTTCTCCTTCAACTTTTGGTCATTGGCGTGACCGGCCCAATACCGAGCAGTTTCAAAATCCAGTGTCTTCAGACCCTTACCAAGCTTGCCGGTAACCATCGACAAGATCTCCGCAACTTGTTGCGGTTCGGCTAGGACCCTCCCTGTCTTTTTTCTAGACATGGGCAATTCCTCCTTTTCCTTTTTCAAACACCTCTTTAGTGCGCCGGGTAAGTCATAGTGGCCTTCCCTAAAAACACACTTTATCTAATTTTGAGCTTAGCACAAAACAAACCCGCCGTCAAGGTGGAACCTTGACGGCGGGTACTTGTCTAGCTTTAAGCTATTTTAAAGACTTAATCGCGATGGGAAATTTCACCACGCAATTTGTTGATGAAGCCTTGGGCCGCATCCTTACCACCTAAGCCAAAGGATAAACCAACAGCAATGGTGATAGTGGCAACAATCCCAGTCATGAAGATTTGCAAGAACGCACCGACTAAACCAAGCTGTTCTAACGCCATCACAATGGCAAAAATCCAGATCAGCCACTTGGTAATTCCACCAAAAAGTTCGGCAGAAGAAACTGCTGCTGCCTTAGCAGAAGCCACCACAATTTTTTGCAGAACGTCGGCAACAATAGCCGCAATAACCAAAATCAAAGTGGCGATAATCACCCGAGGAATATAAACCAGAACTTCACGCAAGAAGACATTGATTTGTTGTAATTGTAACACATCAAGCGCGGCGACTAAGAAACCGAGGATAATAAACCACTTAATCAATGTCCCTAAAAAGAGACCACTATCTAGGTTATAACCGGCTCGTCGTAGGAGAACGTGTACATCTAATTTCTCCAAGATCTTATCAACCTTAACGGCGCGTATAATTTTGGTAACCCAGAGACCGATCGCATCTCCAACCACCCAACCAACAATAAAGAGGATGATCGCGATAACGATATTGGGAACATAGGCAACAATGCCATTAGCTAAACCTTGAAATGAACCGACCAAGGCTTGACTCCAACTTTCGACTAACATAATTTTGTTAAAAATTTTATTTAATAATGACCTTTGTTAAACAGCGTTATTCTAACACAAAAAAAGAACTCAACCTAGTGATTTAGCCCCCTTCTTGTGGAAAATCTATCTAAAATATGGCTTAAATTGGTCATTGACGGTCAATTAGGCCTCGAGTTTGTCAATTAATCGACGATGAGGGTAATCCATGATGTCCCGCACAAAGTGGTCACTAGTCTGGAAACGATAACGATAATCGCGAGTATCCAAAATG
This sequence comes from uncultured Candidatus Saccharibacteria bacterium, assembly GCA_964602495.1. Classification (GTDB taxonomy): domain Bacteria; phylum Patescibacteriota; class Minisyncoccia; order Phycocordibacterales; family XYD1-FULL-46-19; genus CAIPHT01. Next base: position 2,766 of record CAZRQY010000030.1, on the reverse strand, counting down.
GCGTAGACTAATTCCCTTCCTAGCTCAGCCTCAATCGTCGAAATGATTCCTTCAATCGTCCCCCGACGCAAATCATCACCAACAATAAGTAGATCAGCTCTCGTCCCTCCTTCCTGCATAAAAATCCCAGACAAAACAACCAATTTGATTTTGCCACAATGTTTAAAGCGTTCAGCTAATTCATCACGACTAGCTAAGAAATCGGCGTTAAACATTGAGCGCAAATGCTCCAAATAAAAAAAGTCTTGATTGAGCGACCAGACCTTGCCTTTAGCGGTTTTTTGACGCTTAACCTTGGGCTTCTTCTTGCCCACCGAAACAGTGGCGACCAATAATTTTTTAGCCATAACAAAGCCAACTTCTTCAAAAAGTCCCAGTTCCCGTTTTAGGGCTGCCGTCCTAATTTTGGTTCGTTTGGTGATATCAGCCAACGAGAAAAAGAGCTCTTGGTTATACAGAAAAAGCTTGAGTAATTTGACTCGTTCCTTGCTCCCGAACAATTTAGGCAAGACTTCCATGTCACCAAATTACCAAGCTTTCCCCTCGAGGTCAACTTTTAGCGAATTACTTAATTTCCACTGTTCCGCCAGCTTCTTCTATCGCCTTTTTAATTTCAGCCGCTTCATCTTTCTTGACTTCCTCTTTAAGCACAATTGGCGCGGCTTCAACTAAGTCTTTAGCCTCTTTTAGACCCAAACCGAGCTTGTCTTTGACTGCTTTGATCACTTGAACCCTTTGATCACCCGCCGCCGTTAGGGTTACCGAGAAGCTATCCTTGACCTCAGCCTCTTCCCCCGCGCCAGCGCCACCAGACACGACCGTCGCTTGAGCCGAAACACCAAATTTTTCTTCGAATACTTTTACGAGCTCATTAAGTTCAAGCACCGACATTGTTTCAATCTTATCAACAAGTTCTTTAAACTTGGCCGGCACTTCAATATTTTTCTTTTCTTCTTCCATACTATTTATTTAATAATTATAATTTTATAATTCCCCCTTCAGTCCTAAACTGACTCGTCGGGGACGGACTTTTTAGCAATCGCGTCAAGCGCCATTACCAAGCCTTGGATTGGCGAATTGATAACGTTAGCAAATTGACCAAGTAATATTTCGCGACTGGGAATTTTGGCTAAAGCCAACATTTGTTCAGCCCCAGCATAAGTACCTTCAAAAACACCGCCAATGATTTTAATCACCTCGGTATTCTTTTTATGAAAGTCATAAATTTCTTTCACTGGAACCAAAAGATCCTCGTCAGCTTGATCGGCTAAGTACGCGACCGCCACCTCACCATCAAGTTCGGGTAAGCTACCTTCAATCGGCGACCCGTCAAACGCCCGTTTGATTAAGGTTTTCTTGGCGACATAATAGCCAACACCCTTAGCCCGTAGGTTACGACGTAATTCATTAACACCGGTCACCGTTAAACCATGAAAATTAACGAAGACAATTGATTTGCCTTTGGTCACAATTTCCTTGATTTTGTCGACGATCTCGGATTTCTTTTCTTTTGTAATTGCCATAATTTAAATAAAAATAACGGCTTAATAACCGTGTTTCGACCTCAGTAGGACTTATGGATGCCCACTTTCTACGGCTTGCCTAGCACCGTACAGTGCGAGGTTAGATTTAGTTTAGCATAAACCATTAAACTATCAAATTTATTTTACATAGGACAGTCCTATGTATTTCTAAACTTGACAGAAAGCAAGCAGAGCAATTCCGATAATCAGGACTATTATTAGACTGGCAATCATTCGCCAAAAATTATTATTTAAATATCGCATTTTTTATTTTCTGAAACCAACTCAATTCTTTCGCTAATACTATCACATTTGAAGGTTTAGCGGTTAAGGTTTCTGGTTCTTCAGTTGTTAAAGAATTTTCTGCTGCTAATTGTTGCCTCATTTTCGCCAATCGTTTTCTTAGATCAGCAATTTTTAATAAATTATCGTTGTTTTGTAAATTAGCACCACTCGCCACTTCTCCGTCTGGATAAGCTAAAACAATCTCTTTGATATTTAAATTATTTAAACCAATAACTCGAAATGGAATTTTTATTGAAACCCAAGGACTGACAATCGTATCAAGAGGAAAAACAAATTTTTTATCTCCGGTTTGCAAACTCCAGCTATTTAAATTTTGCTCTTTGTCGCTATTATTAGTTAATTCAACATAACCGGCTGAGGAATCAACTGCGGTAATTTTGATACTTGCTTCGGCCACGAGGACCGTTGTTCGGGCAACCGCTTCTTCTTCATTATCAATTGAACCATTAAGCACAACGTTATAGAGGCCAGGAAACTGATAGGCATGATAGACTTTTGTCCCCTAAGCATTTGTGCCGTCACCAAAGCTCCAGGCAAAATAATTAAGATTCTTTCCTTTTTTATTTTGTGAAGCCAAAAACATAATCGGAGTGCGAACTGTTGCCAAACGGTCTCGGCCGACACCGATTTTGAAAGTTTCCTTACTATAATCACTTAAATCAGTTTCACCGGAATGGACCGACGAATCATTATCTGTACTACTTGAATCAATAGAACTATCACTATTTTGATCAGTTGAAGAATCATCAATTGGAGTGTCAACAGAGCCAACTGTTATTTCGTCTTTCATCTTCAAAAAAGTCGCGTCTCCTACCCCTTTAACATTTTTTATCTCCTCGATCGTTTTAAAGAGACCGTTAAAGAGACCGCTAGAATTTCGATACTCGATAATCCGACCAGCAATTACTTCACCAACACCTGTTATATTTTCCAATTC
>CAZRQY010000029.1:0-5845 GCA_964602495.1 uncultured Candidatus Saccharibacteria bacterium | reverse complement strand
GTTGAGCTACGACCGCAAACGTCTAATTTTTACACAAAACCGATCCTTTTTCAATCGCGAGTGCTGATGCCTGGACTCGAACCAGGGACCTGGCGCTTATGAAACGCCCGCTCTAACCGACTGAGCTACATCAGCAACAATTACTAGTTTAAATACTCCCACGCTCCCCGCCCGTACCGAACAATACGTTCGGGCGGGTAACCAACTGACCTGCCTGCCGGCAGGCAGGGCTACACAGGCAAGACCCTAATATCTTAACGAAAAAAGACAGGTTTTTCAACCTATCTTTTTTCTTATCAGGTTGCGGAGGTTGGATTCGAACCAACGTATCAAGGTTATGAGCCTTGCAAGTGAACCACTACTTTACTCCGCGATTTGATTATACTACCACCCTAAATAAAGTCAAATTCTCGAAATACTTTTTCGAAATTATCAATCGTCAGCCGGGCGTCATGTTGATTCAAATGAAAATTATGTTCATGAGCAATTTGATTACGAACCTTGTGTGCCTGCCAAGCTTCGTTCAAGGTCAGAAAATCGCTTGCCTCGATATTTTTTAATTTATCACCAATATTCTCTCCTGGTACGGCAAAAGTATTAACTACCACTTCCAGCATTTTATCAGCTTCAATCACTGCTAATTTCCAATCGTTAGGATTTTCCGAACCAATTAATTTAAGAATTTTTTCCCAATCTTGATTTTGTTTAGGTGGAACAATCTCCAATCCTTCTTTAATTTCCTCAACTAATCCCCGTTGACCATAAACTCGCTCATATTCAAACCGCCTAATTTCACTAACCTTGTTGGCCAGATAAATTATTCCGGCGAAAAAAATGGCTGACAGAAAAATGCTCAAATACCAATAAAGATCAAACCAATGGGTCACTCGCTCCCCAATCGCTACTAAATCAATCCCCCAGGACAAAAGAGTTGTCTCTAATATTCCTTTCAAAAGCGGGAAAAGAGTATTGTCTACGTTTGACATGTTTCTATTATTTTACCAAGCGTGAATAAAATGTCATCTCGGCGCCAGGGCGCCACAATCTGGATCGCCAGTGGTAGACCAGCTTTAGTTTTTCCAGTTGGCACACTCATACCCGGCACGCCGGCCAAATTAATCGGTACGGTAAAAATATCTTCTAAATACATCTGTAATGGATCGTTGGTGTTTTTACCAATCTCAAAGGCGAACGTTGGAGCTGTTGGTGTGGCAACAATATCAACACTTTCAAACGCCTGAGCATAATCGCGACGGATAAGCTCGCGTACTTGCGTGGCTTTATTATAATAGGCATCATAATAACCAGCCGACAGGACATAGGTGCCTAACATAATGCGTCGGCGAACTTCATGGCCAAATTTCTCACCTCGTGTTTTCATATAATCTTCCAGTAAATTTTTACTTTCGATATGTGCTCCGTAACGCACCCCATCAAAACGAGCTAAATTAGTTGATGCTTCAGCAGGCATGATAACGTAATAACAAGGTAACGCGTAATGAAGATTGGGCATCTCGATTATCTTTACCTCACAGCCAGCTTGTTTTAATTTATCTAAAGTCTCACGAAAATTCTTAAGGACCGTTTCGTCAATCCCTCCTTGATTCAAAAATGATTCGGGCACGCCAATGCGAATCTTGGACAAGCCCGCCTCCGCCGAGGCTACGGCGGGTAAATCAAAACTGGTTGAATCATAACGATCCTGACCGCGAATCGCATCATAAATAATTTCCGCATCAGCCACAGTTTTAGCTAATGGGCCAATTTGGTCAAGAGAAGAAGCCATCGCCATCACCCCATAACGACTGACTGATCCATAGGTTGGCTTAAACCCGATCGTTCCGCAAAAAGCCGCCGGCTGGCGAATTGAGCCACCAGTATCAGAACCGAGGGCTGTTAGACATAAATTTCCGCCGACCGCGACCGCCGATCCACCTGATGATCCCCCGGCGACACGAGTCTGATCGTGAGGGTTCATGGTTGGACCAAAAGCCGAATTTTCCGTTGAACCACCCATCGCAAACTCGTCCATATTCGTCCGACCCAAGAAAACGACCCCCCGCTCTTTCAATTTTTCAATCACAGTGGCATCATAAGTCGCCACATAATTTTCCAGTATCTTCGAGGCTGAGCCACACTGGCGACCCTTAATCAAAATATTATCTTTAATCGCCATTGGGATGCCGGTTAAAATATCAGCTTCCCCCTTTTTAATTTTTTTATCAGCGATCTTTGCTTGGTCAATAACATCAGTAAAAACTTCCAAATAAGCGTTAAGTTTGTTATTTTTCTTTTCAATTTCAGTTAAATAGGCCCTGGCTAATTCCTCGGCCGTAAAATCGCCACGCGCTAACGCTTCATGCGCTTTTTTGATTGTTAAATTTTCTAAATCGATTTTCATGAAATAGAGTCCCCTAAAATCTTTTTTGTTGTAAAATAATTATCCTTTCTTTTTGGCGCTTGCGATAAAATTATTTCCGTATTCATCCCACTGGTAAATGGTTCAATATCCTCGCGCATAACATTGCGCAAGTGGTAATTTTCCGGTTTATGTTCTTCCGTCAGTCCTGGGGCTTGTTGCAATTCAGAAATATAACCCAAAATTGACTCCATATCTTTTTGAAGCTTATCTTTTTCATCCTCACTTAAAGCAATTCTGGCTAAATTCGCCAGATTATCAATATCTTTTCGCTCTAACATGATATTCAGTATAACACTAAGAAAAATTTTAGGAAAATGAGCATATTAGAGCCCTAAATCAGTGAGAAAATTTTTGAGTTCGGCACCGACCAGAGGACGAGACTTGCTCAAGGCAAGATTACCAAGTTTGACATTCATGACCCTCGCTCGTTTTAAATTAACGACGGTTAAACGCGCACTGTTAAGCATCCGACGAATTTCATGTTTCTGGCCTTCGGTTAAGATAATCGCTAAATTATGTTGATTAATAATTTCAACATTTTTGGCTTTTAATTTTTCGTCTTGACTAGTAACTCCGCCTTCAAGAATTTTTTTATGCATTGGCGAAACTTTTTCACGCACCTCCACAAGATATTCTTTTTCCTGCCCATATTTAGGATTAAGCAAGCGGTCAGTAACTCGCCCATCATTGGTAAGTAAAATCAAACCCTCTGATTCTTTATCTAAACGGCCCAAAGGAAAAACACCATTAATTTTTATATCCTCAGTTGCCAATCCTTTCGGCTTATTGAAGGCGAGATAAATATATTTTTCTTGCCGGCTGGCAAGGTCGGTTTCTGACACCTCGACCTGATCACTTTCTTTTACTTGATATCCTAAAACAGCTTTTTGACCATTAACAAAGACTAGCCCTCGCTCAATAAGCTCGTCAGCTCCCCGCCTAGTCGCGACACCCTTTAACTCAAGATATCTATTTATTCTAATCGGAAAATCTATCGATTCAATCATAGTATTTTTTTAAATTCCTCCTCGCTAATAATTTTCACCCCTAATTTTTGGGCTTTTTTTAGTTTTGAGCTGGCTTCGCTTGCCCTGAGCGCAGTCGAAGGGTCGCCGGCCAAAACATAATCGGTTTGGGAAGAAACCGAACTAGAAACCTCGCCCCCATTCTGTCTGATCAGAACTTTGGCTTCATCTCGTGACAAGGTTGGCAAGGTACCCGTCAAAACAAAAACCTGTCCGGTCAATTTTTCTTCTTTCTTTCCCCGAGACTTCGTCTCGGGGTTTTTTAAGGTTATTTGGCTCAATAAGTCAGCGACTAGCTTTTGATTGGCTTTTTGCTGAAACCAACCATAAACGGCTTGGGCGACGATCTCCCCCACCCCCTCTATTTTTTGCAATTTCTCAAGTTTGGCCCCTTGAATTTTATCTAGTGAGCCAAAATGTTCGGCCAAATCTTCAGCTGTTTCTTCACCAACATTAGGAATTGACAGGGAAACAATGAATCTGGCTAGGGTCACCTTTCTCCGTTCATCAATCGCCTTAAGTAAATTATCAACTGACTTCTCGGCAAATCTTGGCAAAGCGAGCAAATCCCCCTTCTTTAATTTAAAAATATCGACAAAATTAGCTAATAAGCCGGCATCCATCAATTGGTCAACGATCTTTGGCCCCAATTTTTCAATATCAAAAGCATGTTTAGAGGTAAAATGATAAAATTTACGCTTCTGTTGAGCGTAAGAATTTTTATTGACACAACGCCAGGCCGCTTGGCCGGGAACGCGTTCAATCGGTCCGCCAGCCCCCTCCGCCGAGGCTTCGGAGACTAAGCACGCCCTAAGAGTAGTCGGCCATTTAAAAACTTTTTCTCGGCCGGTTCGCAATTCGGTCAAAACTTCAACAATGTCCGGAATAACATCGCCAGCTTTTTGTAAAATTACCGTGTCACCAAGACGAACATCCAGGCGTTTAATTTCGTCCTCGTTATGTAAAGTCGCCCGCGAGACAGTGGAGCCGGCCAATAGCACCGGTCGCAGATTAGCCACTGGTGTGATTGTCCCTTGCCGGCCGACCTGAAGGACAATTTCTTCCACGACTGTCGTTACTTGTTCAGCCGGAAATTTAAACGCAATCGCAAAACGTGGTGCCTTACCAGTATAACCGAGTTTTTTTTGTTCGCGACACTCGTTAACCTTAACCACCACACCGTCAATCAAGTAATTCTGATCGTCTTTTTTCTTTTGCCATTTTTGCCAATAATTAATTACTTTCTCAATATCGCGACACTCACTAAATTCTTTATTAACTTTAAAACCAAGTTGAATCAGACGTTTCAGTTCAGCGACTTGCGTTTTAGGTACCAAGGACACACCACTAACAGAAATGTCATAAATAAAAGTATCCAATTTACGCCCGGCGACAACTCGCGGATCAAGTTGGCGAATGGTGCCGGCGGCCGCATTGCGCGGATTGGCAAATTCAAGTTCGTTGGTCTTTTTTCGGTCTTTGTTCAATTTAGCCAATTGAGCCCGTCCCAACCAAATCTCACCTTCAACAATAATATCAACCGCTTCATTAAGTTTAAGTGGGACACTTTCGATTGTTCGAACATTGACCGTCACATTTTCGCCCACCACTCCGTTACCCCGCGTGGCGGCTGTCATTAACAAACCTTTTTTGTAAGTTAGCACGACATGCAAACCGTCAATCTTTAATTCACAAACATAGGTCAGATTTTCTCCTCCCAACACTTTCTTCACTCGTTTATCAAAATCACGTAAATCATCGGGGGTAAAAGCGTCGTTGAAAGACCATTGGGGTACTTGATGCTTCACTTTCTCAAATTTATCGAGCGGTTGACCGGCTACTCTCTGGGTTGGCGAATCGAACGTGACCAAATTAGGCCAGGCTTCCTCCAATTTGACTAATTCATACTTAAGCGAGTCTAGTGCTTCCTCGCTGATTTCCTGTCGATTTTCAACATGGTAAAGATATCGGTGACGATTAATCGCCTCCCGGAGCTTAGAAATACGCCTTTTTGCCTCTTCACGGCCAATATCAGTCATGAACTAATTATAAGGAAAATAGGCAAAAAGGAGAAATTTTATTTTTGGACAGCAATCGCGGTTCGCTTAGCAATCCGACTATTGAGAGAGCTGGGATCGGAACTATATCCTTCGGCAACCAACACTGCCCCATATCGATCAGTCAAATTTAATCCGCAACAAGAAGAATGTCCACTTAAACAGTCCGTATTGAAAGTTACTTTTAGAGTGACAATACTACCATCGATAATTATTTCTTTAGACTCATACTCGTGAAGACTTCCTTTCTTTGGGGAAGAGGGTCTGAAAAGGGTTATGCTTTTTTGATCCAAACAGGACAATTTTACATTATTTTTAAATCTATAGTCGCCATCTCGATT
>CAZRQY010000028.1:0-6014 GCA_964602495.1 uncultured Candidatus Saccharibacteria bacterium | reverse complement strand
AAGCATCGCCGTGCGTCGTCGTAAAAAGTGGCTGAAGATTGGTAAAAATTTCAAACGGTCGCGGGCTGGGAAAATTGTATTTATATAAACTAGCCAAAAACCAAGCGATGATCGCGCCAAGAAACGATAGGCTAATCAATCGTACAGCGGCAATTTTCTTTTTAGTAACAAAAAAATAAACCACCAATCCCCCGCCCAATAACCAAGGGAAGACAACGGCACAAAAATAAATTAAAGAATTAATCACTTGTTTAATTCTAACAAATTTTTAAATAGCATCACCACCGTCAAGGGACCAACGCCACCAGGGACGGGAGTAAAGAGTGAACATTTATCAGCACAAGCGGGATCGGCATCGCCATTAAGACAGCCGTTCTGTTCGGAAGTCGCGGCATCAATCAGGACAATGCTGTCTTTTATTTTGTCGGGAGTGATAAGACAGGACTTCCCGACGCCACTCACAACAATATCAGCAGTTTTTAAAATATTATCTGAATCAATAGTTTTCGAATCAATTACCGAAACATTCGCCCCCTCTTGAGTTAACCAAATTGCGACCGGTTTCCCGACCAATTTTCCTTTACCCAGCACGGCTACTTTTTTACCAGAGACTTCGACATTATTCCGTTCTAAAATCTCTTTAATTGCCCCAACCGTTGGTGACAAAATTTTGGCCTCATTACCTAGGGCATCAACATCTTTATCGGGAGAAACAAAATTTAAAATCTCTTGTTCATCAATTTGTTCAGGCAACGGTAATTGAACAATAATACCAGTTACTCGCTCATCATTATTTAATCTCTCGATTTCAGTCTCTAAATCAGCTTGAGTAATATCTCCTAGTAATTCATGGACAATTACTTCAACGCCGATTTCTTCACCAATCTTTTTCTTGCACTCGACATATTTCTCCGAAACAACATTATCCCCGACTAAAATAACATCTAAGTGAAGCTTCTTACCTTGAGCAAGCAGAGCGAGTTGAAGAGTTTTTTTTATTTCTTCAGCTATTTTTTTGCCATAAACAATCATGTTATCTCCCTCGGCGCATTAATAAAATTTTAATCGTTTTAAGAGCGATGCTTAAGTCCAGCCAAAAACTGCGATTTTTGATATAATACAAATCGTAGGAAAATTTCAAGCGCGTACTATCAATATCAACACCATGATGCGATTCAGCTTCTTGTTTAATTTGGGCCCAACCGGAAAGTCCCGGTTTAATGATATGACGAATATTGTAATATTGGATATCTTGACTATAAAGAGCAACCGGGTCTGGAAATTCTGGTCGCGGACCAATAAGCGAGATATCGCCTTTCAAAACATTCCATAATTGAGGCAATTCATCAATCCGGTTTCGTCGCAACCATCGGCCAACGCGAGTTACTTGATTGTCAGTCTTACCCCATTGTGCACCATCATTAGCAATGGCCATAGTGCGAAATTTGAGCAACTTAATCGGCTGATTGTCCTTACCTACCCGTTCCTGCTCACTAAAAATTACTCCGTTATCTTCAGTCTTAATGGCTAAATAGATAAATGGATAGATAAGGAGCGAAATCAAACCAGCTAAACCGGCGATAACGATGTCCATCAATCGTTTAAGACCGTCATAAACTGGTTTCGGTCGATTAGAGATATTCTCCAAGAACCATTGTTCTTTAAGCGATAACACTGGCTCACGATCAAAAAATTCTTCATAAAAGACGTGTAGCGAGACGAAATGAATTCCGGAAAAAATCATTCCATAAAAATTTCTCAAAGCCTGAGTAATTTCTTCGTCGTATAAATCAACGACGATGGCGGTAATGCCGGTTTTTTTAATATCCTTAATTTCTGTCTCCTGGGCAATTGTTATATTATAGCCAGGATTATTTTTTATTTCGGCAACAATATCATCAACTTCTTGACCATGACAAGCAAAGTAAATTTTCTCTGGCAAATTGAGATGAATATTAGGGACTAACCAACCACGCCAGCCAAATAGCAAAAAGAAGGAAACAAAAAGATCAACAAATAAAAGAGTCTTGGGAGTAACGTCGAAATAGGGAATAAAATAAAAGAAGCTAATGGCGATGATTGAATTAGCCAATTGCGCATTAAAAATCACCCGTGGCAATTTACGACGAAAAATAGAGGTATGCTTACCATAAAGATCAGCAATATAAAAAACCAAGACCCAAAGAATAAAAATGAATGAAAAAGGAATGAGCAGAGAAGAAAAAAGTTCTCCGCTGGGATACTTGGCGTTACGGATAAACAAGGTTAGCCACAAGGCAACACAAAAAACAACAATATCACCAACCAAGAGCACCCAGGTCTCTTTCTTGGACATAATTTTCATAATTGGGCATAGCATACACCAAAAAGTCGAATCATGCTACACTTTTGGCATGGTTGAAAAGACTAAGATTTTTTACTTAATTACCAAGGGTAATTTTGGTGGGGCCCAACGCTATGTTTATGAATTAGCCACTACCCTACCCCGCGCCGATTTTGCGGTTACTATTATCTTGGGCGAAGGAGAAATCTTAGAGAAAAAATTGATTGGTGCCGGATTGCCTGTAATTAAGATCTCTTCGTTGCAAAGAAATATTAATTTGCTAGCTGATTTAAAATCTTTTGGGGCCATTTGGAAATTATTACGGCGAGAAAAACCTCAAATTATTCATCTTAATAGTTCTAAAATTGGAGGTTTAGGAGCGTTAGCTGGCCGTTTAGCTGGCGTACCTAAAATTATTTTCACTATTCACGGTCTGGCTTTTAATGAGGCCCGCCCGGTTTGGCAAAAATTATTAATTAAACTTAGTCATTGGTTGTCAATTATTTTGTGTCACCAAGTAATTACGGTAGCCGATTGTCTAAGAGAACAAATGATCGCTTGGCCGGGGGTAAAAAATAAAATAATTACTATTCATAATGGCTTACCAACCATAAAATTTTTTGAAAAATCCGTGGCTCGCCGAGAACTTTTTCCCGGACGTAACGATTGTTTTTGGATCGGCATTATCTCTGAACTCCATCCCAATAAAGGTTTAGACCTACTAATTGAAGCTTTTACTCTCACCGTTCGAGCGTTATTAGGCGATTCGCTTGGCTGGTCGATCAATCTGATGATCATCGGTGAAGGTGAAGAATTAGAAAAATTAAAATGGCTAGCCCGGGCCAAACGACTCGAAGATCGGATTCATTTTTTAGGCCGAGTTGAAGATGTCCGCAGTTATCTCAAGGCTTTTGATATTTTTGCCCTGACCTCTCGCACTGAGGCTTTTCCTTACGCCGTCTTGGAAGCCGGGGGAGCTGGATTACCCGTCATTGCCTCTGAAGTCGGTGGTATTTCCGAAGTGATTACTGATTCAGAATTGGGTATTTTGGTTCCACCTGGCAATGTGGAGGAAATTAAAAAATCCCTTCTCTTTATGCTCAAAAAACCAAAATATCGTACTTTAGTTGGTAAAAACCTTCGCCAACGTATCACCACTAATTTTTCCCTCAAAAAGATGGTCGAAAAAACAATCGCCCTCTATAGAAATTAATTCACTGAGGCCCGATAAACTCATTCTTTGCGTCGTCGCGGTGGAAGGAGAGCGAATAATTTCGCATTCCCATTAAAATACCCAGGCCGATAAACTCAACAAATAAATGTGACCCGCCATAGCTCATAAACGGCAACGGCAAGCCGGTGACCGGCAATAGGCCAATATTCATGCCGATATGAATAACAAAATGGGAAAGAAACATAATTGCTAAACCGAGGCCAAACAACATTTCAAAATTTGTTGCTCCAACTAGGGCATTGGCGAGAATTCGCCAAATAATCACGCCGTAGAGCAAGAATAAAATTAGCACGCCAATCAATCCCCACTCTTCAGCGAAAGCGGCAAAGATAAAATCAGTTTGATATTCGGGTAAAAATTTAAGACGTGATTGGGTGCCATAACCGACCCCTTTACCCAAAATTTGACCTGAACCGACCGCCACCGTTGACTGAAAAGCGTTATAGCCTGAACCATGAATATCAGCTAGCGGATGAATAAAGGTTAAAATTCTTTTCTGTTGATAAGGTTGGAGAATAAATAACCAGGCGACAACCGAAACCAGCACAGCCATGATTGCCAAAAGAGCCAAGTGTTTTTTTGACGCACCAGAAACCAAAATCAAACCAAGCCAAATTAAAAAAATTATTAAAGCGGAACCGAAATCGGGCTGAAGTAAAATAAAAACAAACGGCGCGAAAGCATAAAGGCCAGAGATAATAATATGACGAACGTTGGCAATTTCAATATGACGCTTGGAGAAATATTTAGCCAACATTAACACCATAACTAACTTCATCAGATCAGCTGGTTGGAGAGAAAAACCACCAAAAGAAAGCCAACTTTGGGCCCCTTTGGTGACTTGCCCCAGGACAAAAACGGTAGAGAGGGTCGCGATGGCGACAAAATAGAGTGTGACCAGTAACCAACTCTTGCGCAAAAATCGCCAATCACCAAAAGACAAGATCAAGAGTAAGGCATAGGCTAAGAGAATCCAGGTAACCTGGCGATTGAAAAAATAGCTCTCGGCCAAAAACGAATTCATGGTCACCAAACCAAAAACGACAAGCGGCACCGTCGCCGAGATGAGGAGCCAATCAGGACGACAATTTAATTTCCGGAGAACCAAGAGCATATTAATTAGTTATAAGCTCAAAAGAATTTAGTCGCCAAAATAATTCGAAGAAGGCCGGCTCGACTGGTAATGGAATTGGCCAAGTCAAGAAAAATTCTTTTGTTTCTTGCGCTTTCAATTTATCAATAAAAGTGGCTGAGGCGGCTAGAGCATTGTTATTATTGTCGGACAGGACGGTTGAGACCCTCAAGTTGGAAATCGGATCAAGTGTCAGATTTACCACTTTAACTTGTAATTGAGGTCTTGGGGTATTAATAAAATTTTTGCGCTCAAGGTTGATTACCTTAGGCACCGGTTGAGTTTTTTCCCAAACTAATTGATTATCAAATTCAAGAAAAGCCTGGTCGGCAATACTTGAGCCAGTATTTAAACGACTAACAAAAACGATAAATTTTTCGGCTGGATTAATAAAAGTCTCACCCGTTTGTTTAGCCAACAGAACATGGTCTTTGTTATAAAGATCGACACGATAAGAAGCCTGGCGAACGCCATAATTGACATTTTCATTTTCTACCAAAGCGACCACGTCGTACCAACCATCATTAACTTTCAATGGGCGCGTCCAGTAAATTTTTAAAGGGAGGACATCTAAGGCACAAGCGAGAGCACAAGGCCCACCACAATCTATTCCGATTTCGTCCTGATTTCGTTTGCCATCAAAACAAGTCGGTTTCGGTTTATAAATAAAAAATAAAACAAGCCCAATGACAGCAAAAAAAGCGATTATCCCCAAGAGATAATATAATTGTCGTCGTCTCGCCCAAGTAAGCATGTTTAAATACTAACACAACACCCGCTTTTTTAAAGCGGGTAAAAGAAATTTGAATTAAAAGCTTTGTGCTGGCGACTAGCTACTCTCCCCTTGCGAGTACCATCGCTACGACGGTGCTTAACGGCTCTGTTCGGAATGGTAAGAGGTGTGACCACCGCGTCAAATCACCAACACAAAACTTTCAATTATTTAATTTTCAAACAAATTAAGGTAACTAAAAATGACTTTCAAGTTTCCTGATAGGAATGGACTTATTAGTACTTCTCGGCTTAACACCTTACGATGCTTACACCTAAAGCCTATCAACCTAGTAATCTGCTAGGAGTCTCATAACGATAATTAATCTTAAAGTTGGCTTCCCTCTTAGATGCTTTCAGAGGTTATCCATTCCCGACTTAGCTACAGGGCGATGCACCTGGCGGTACAGCCCTTAGACCAGAGGTCAGTCCACTTCGGTCCTCTCGTACTAGAAGCAGATCTTCTCAATTATCAACGCCTGCAGTAGATAGGAGACCAACCTGTCTCACGACGGTCTGAACCCAGCTCGCGTACCTTTTTAAATGGCGAACAG
>CAZRQY010000027.1:0-6054 GCA_964602495.1 uncultured Candidatus Saccharibacteria bacterium | reverse complement strand
TTTAAAGTCATCTTCTTCTAAATTTAAAGTCTCTTGTTTACCTGCCAGAGTTCGTACTTGTAATTCGAGTTCGCTTTTTTTCGCCCGTAATTCGTAAAAATCATGCTCAGCCGTCTGGGCTGTTTGTCTCAAGCGAACAATTACTTCTCGATAATCAGCGATTTCATTCTGGCCCGTGACTTCTTCATGATCCAATTTCTCCATCTGAGATTGTAATTTATTATACTCTTCTTTGATCTTGCCCAATTCTTCAACTTGCGAGCTCGCTTGCCCCGAGTTTGTCGAGGGGTAATTTTTCAAAAAGTCGCGAAGGTGTGCTCGTAAAATACTAATCGTCTTTTTTACTTCTCCGAAATCAGTGGCCTGTTCAATCTCGCTAAATTTACTGTCTAAGTCAGCCACCCACGCTTCGGCCTCGGCTAGAGGAATTTTAAGACTCGGAGTTGTTCGTTTGGTTTCTTTTTCTTTTATTTCCAAGAGGCCCTCTAATCGTCCCAGGGCTCGAGCTAAATCATCTTTCTGTAATCGCCAAGTACGGATTTTTGTTTCTAATTCTCGTAATTTATTTTCTTCGGCAATAATCTCGGTTTGAGGATTACTATTTTGTTGACTGACCTCCTGTTCACTTAATTGTCTTATCACTTCTCCAAGGGTGGTTTTAGGAAGAGAAATTTCTTGGGTTAATTGTTCTTTAGTCTTGACTAAATATAATTCCTCGCGTTTTAAATAATCACCATATAAATTCTGCAATTCGGTTTTCAGCCCGCGAACTTTTTCAATCTTCTCAACTTGTTTCTTTAGAAATCTAAGGTGTGGAGCAATCTCTCGACGAATTGATTCCACTTGATTAATATTATCTTCGGTCTTGATTAATTTTTTCTCGCTTTCATTAAGTTTCCATTGGTAAATCTTAAGGCCAAGGGCGTCCTCGATCATCGCTCTGCGTTCGCTCGAATTGGCATTTAAAATTCGATCAGCTTCACCTTGGCTGATAATGTGATGACTGGAAGCACCTAAAGAAATACTCGCGAGGAGTTCAACAATATCGCGTAAACGAACAATTGAACCATTAATTCGATATTCATTTATCCCATCGCGAAAAACTTCACGCGAAATTATTACTTCATCAAAGTCTATCGTCGAGAATTTTTTGTTGGTGTTATCAAAAGTTACAGTGACACTGGCGCGCGATAAACGACCAAGAGAGGTCGACCCACTAAAAATCAAATCTTCTCCTCGTTTACCCCGCAAAGATTTAAGCGATTGTTCACCCAACACCCAGCGAAAAGCTTCGGCGATATTACTCTTACCTGAACCATTCGGCCCGACAATTGATACGATTGGTGTGTCAAAAAAGAGCGTTTCTTTCCGCCCGAAAGACTTAAACCCTGATAATTCTAGTTTCTTAAGGGTCATATATTAAGTATTATAACATCAACCAGCCTTTCGCCTCCAACCCGGCATGAGCCGCGGCTTGTTCGGCCTCTTGTTTGGCATAACCGACCCCTTCGGCGATTTGGGTCTCAGCGAGATATAAACCGATAGTAAATTGTTTATCGTGATCAGGACCAGTCTCAGAAAGAACTTTATAAGTCGGAGTAATTCCTTCTCTCTCCTGAGCCTTGCATTGAAAATGACTTTTATAATCCTCAATTAAATTTTTCTTAATTACCTCACCGGCTTGAGAAAAAACAGTTTGAGCAATAAAATCGCGTGCTGGGTTATAACCACCATCAAGATAAATCGCTCCGACTACCGCCTCGAAAGTATTGGCTAAAATAATTTGTCGAGCTCGACCAATGTCTTTGGCCTCGCCTTTCGATAACATTAATAAATCATTCATCCCCCATTCTGTCGCCAAGGCCGAGCAAGTATTTGCGTTAACCAGAGCGGCACGATAAGCAGTAAGCTCTCCCTCTGGTTTATTGGGATAATTTTGAAATAGCCAATCGGTCACGACGAGTTCTAAAACAGCATCCCCTAAAAACTCAAGGCGTTCATTGTGGTCCAGACCGACCTCTTTGTGCTCGTTTAAATATGATCGATGAAGAAAAGCCTGTTTGAGTAAAGTGGAATTTTTAAATTGATAATTAATTTTATTTTGAAAATTGTCCATAAGCTAACGGTTAAGTAAAGTTTTAATGGCTTTGGTAATAATCGGCACCATATCATCGTACATATGAAGTTCCGGTACCTCAGTCAGTGGAAACCATTGAACATTATCGAGTCCACCTTTTTCTTCTAAAACTAGGTTTGGTTTACCCTCTGTTTTGGCTAAAAAATAATTCACTTGGCGACGTGTTTTTCCTTTTTCAGGATCAGAAGCAATATATTCGTTCATCCCTAATTCTGCCCCAATCTTAATATCAACGCCTATTTCTTCTTTAATTTCGCGAATTGTTCCAGCCTTAAGATCTTCACCTTCTTCAATATGACCCTTTGATAAAGTCCAGCGGCCAAAAACATCGTGGACCATGGCTAAATAAATTTCGCCATCGACCTCTCGAGAATAAACAACCGCGCCACCCAATTTTTCAACTGGCATTTGATCATAAGGAATATCAACAATTTTTTTCTTCTTAGTGGCACTATCGTTTTTACCTGGTTCACCCAATTCTTTATAGACTGTACCAAGGACACCATTAACAAAGCGACCACTTGATTCACCGCCAAAAGTTTTGGCTAATTCAATCGCCTCATTGATCGCCACTTTGGCCGGCACATCCGAGCGATCGCCAAAAACCAGTTCATACAAACCAAGGCGTAAAACATTACGATCGATGGCCGCAATTTGCTCAAGTGGCCAATCGGGTGCTGCCTTACTAATGATTAAATCAATTTGTTTTTTATGAGAAATGACTCCGTGCACAACTTCTTCAACAAATGACAAATCCTCAATACCTGGGCTAAATTCGAGAGTGATGCGTTTAATTATTTCGTCGATTTGAGTCGCTGATTTAATCCCCTCATGAAAATCTAATTCAAAAAGGATTTGCATTGCCAAACTTCGACACAGATGACGATTAGCCATATTTTTTCAAAAATCTAAATTATCTAAAATTTACTTAACTTTTAGCGTCTTGACGTTTCTTCTTAGCTGCCTTTTTTTCTGCTTTAGCCAAAACATTTACGACTTCTCGGCCACGGTAAGTACCGCAATTAGGACAAACCTGATGGCCGGCTTTTGGCGCATTACATTTAGCACAAACACCCAAAGAAGACATCTTAATTGCGTGATGAGACCGCCGATTCCCGGTGTGAGCCCGGGTGCTACGCATTCTGACTACCATAGTAACTTAATATAGCTTATTTAATGATTATAATCAAGAAAGAGGGGCAGAGCGCACTCGAGACGCGCTCTCAACCCCCCTTTTGGACCGTGTTGATTTTCCAAACATTCACTACGCGGCGAGCTTCCTCATCCGAGGAAGTAGCGCTTTTCTTACCTGCTCCCGAAGACTCGGGTGAAACAACATGGCTCGCGACATAATGTCTCGAGCTTGCTTGAGCCCTATTTCGTCTATCCTTTCGGATAGGAGACGAGACCAGGCCGCTTCGGCTACGACTGGATTCAACGTCAACGCTTCCACTAATTCCGCCGTGGTCAGGGGTAGATTGGTAACCAGCCTCCGGCCGGCGATTTCTCCTGCCTTAGCCGTAACGGTCTTGATTCCAATTCTTTGACGGCGCAATTCCGCCAAGGCCTTTCCTGGAGCCTCTCGTTTCTCCTTTTCGAGGAAGTCTTTTGGCCAAATCCCGATCAAGATTCCAACCAGCTCCACACACTCCACTTTTTCCCAAACGAAGCATTTTTTCCCACCCTTCAGCTCTCTTTTCATCTTAGTCTGGTACCTTCCTTCCGGTTAAAACATGAAAATCCAACACGGTTCGTCCATTGTCAAGTCTATCATTAAGGATTTAATTTGGCAAGTAGGTTTGGCGATGAATTACCAGAACTCCAAATTTTTTAATTTTTTGATAATGTAGTCTGGTGCCATAACCCTTATGAGCCTGAAGGTGATGCTGGGGATATTTTTTGGCTAATCTAACCATTTTTCTGTCCCTGGAAACTTTGGCGATAATCGAAGCGAGGGAAATAATTAATTCTTTTTCGTCACCCTTAACTATCGTCTGTTGATTCAGCCAATTAGTCGGCGCCCTCAACCCCCCATCCAAAAGTACCAAGGACTGTCCTTGGAGAGTTCTGTAATCTTTAGTGATTTTTGTCAAGCATTGAGTAATCCCCTTACTGACTGCAAAATTAATCCCCTTCTGATCTATTAAATTATTACCAATTAAAGCAACCGGTGTTTTTAATAATTTCTGTTTTTCTAATGCTTTTATTTTTCCAAACCAAAATTCGCGCTGTTTCGGCGTCAGCTTTTTCGAGTCCTTACCAATCGGGTAATCTTTTAGGAACTTCTTAATTTTTGGCCAATTTTTAATTTTCCACATGACCAAACCCACCGCCACTGGCCCGGCCAAGGCCCCCCGCCCAGCCTCATCAATCCCGATTAAGTATTCAATATTATTAATAATTTTCATTTTTGCCCCTATATACTACATACTATATACTACATACCATTATGTTCGTTCACTTGCATAATCACACCCATTATAGTCTTCTCGACGGGCTGATCAAAATTCCCCAATTAGTCAAAAAAACTAAGGAATTTGGGATGCCAGCGGTAGCGATTACAGACCATGGCAGTATGTATGGCATTATTGAATTTTATAAAAAATGCCTGGCCGAGGGGATTAAACCGATTTTGGGTTGTGAAATTTATGTGGCCAGTCGTAGTCGTTTTAATAAAGAACCCCACCTTGACGCCAAACGTTATCACTTAACCTTATTAGCAAAAGATCTCACTGGTTATCATAATTTGATCAAAATTGTTACCAAGGCCAATCTTGAAGGTTATTATTATAAACCACGAGCTGACAAAGAATTATTGCGTGAATATCACGAAGGCCTAATTGCTTTGTCTGGTTGTCTGGGCGGAGAACTTTCGCGAGTCCTAGCCTCTGAACCAGCCAAGGCCGAAGCGATTATTAAGGAACATCAAGAAATTTTTGGCGCCGAAAATTATTATCTGGAAATAATGCATCACCCACAGATTGAGGGTCAAGCGGAAATTACCACTAAAATTATTGATCTTGGTCGCAAATTAAATATCCCGCTGGTCGCCACCCAAGATACCCATTATCTTGATCGTGAAGACGCCCTCGCCCATCACACTCTGCTTTCAATTCAGACTGGTAATGATTTATCAGACCTTAAAGGTGTGACCAATACAAAAGAAGATTTTTCATTTCTCTCTGGCGAAGAAATGGCAAAAAATTTTACTCATGTTCCCGAAGCAATTGAAAATACGCTAAAAATCACTGAACGTTGCAATGTTGTTTTAGAACTTGGTAAATGGAATTTTCCCGACTATCCAATTCCGGAAAAATCTGATTACAATCTTGAACTAAAAAAAATGGCCGAGATTGGCCTAACTGAATATATTAACCAGAATCCCGAACGAGCGGAAATGGCCAGACAAAGGCTGGATTATGAATTTGAGATTATCAGCCAGAAGGGTTACTCCCCTTATTTCTTGGTTGTGGCAGATTTGATCAATCATGCTCACGAAATTGGCATTTTTACCAACACTCGAGGTTCAGCGGCCGGTTCGCTTATTTCTTATATTATTGGCATTACTAACGTTGATCCGCTTTATTATGAGCTTCCTTTTGAACGTTTTTTAAATGCTGACCGACCATCGCCACCCGATATTGATATGGATTTCGCTGATAAGCGACGTGATGAAATCATTGAGTACACTCGACATAAATATGGTGAGAGTCGGGTTGCTCAAGTTGGTACTTTCGGTTCAATGATGGCTCGTGGAGCAGTACGCGATGTGGCTCGAGCTTTGGGTTATCCTTATGTTTTAGGTGATCAAATCGCCAAACTTATCCCAATGGGTTCACAGGGTTTCCCGATGACCATTGATCGGGCCAGAGAAATGGTGCCGGAACTTGATGAAAAATATAAACAGGACGCTGATA
>CAZRQY010000026.1:0-6106 GCA_964602495.1 uncultured Candidatus Saccharibacteria bacterium | reverse complement strand
ATACTTATCATCTTTATTTACAACCTGGTGATGAATTAATAAAAAAAGCGGGCGGTTTACATAAATTTATGAATTGGGATGGACCCCTGATGACCGATTCGGGTGGTTTCCAGGTTTTTTCTCTCGGCGCTGCTTTCCTGCCTGCCGGCAGGCATGGTGGTGAAGGCGGAATCTCTAAATTCACTACAACACACAAAAAAATTACAGAGGACAGTCCTATGGAAACTATCGGGAAGTTAGCGAAAATTGACGAGGACGGTGTGACTTTTAAATCTCATCTTGATGGTTCGGAACATCGCCTGACACCAGAGCGGTCAATTCAGGTTCAACATAATCTCGGCGCTGATATTATTTTTGCTTTTGATGAATGTACCTCACCTTTAGCCGATTATGATTATCAAAAACAGGCAATGGAGCGAACGCATCGTTGGGCTCTAAGATCGTTGGCGGAACACAAACGATCCAGGCAAGCGGAAAAACAGGCATTATTCGGGATAGTTCAGGGTGGACGACATCAGGATCTACGAGAAGAAAGCGCGCGAGTAATTGGCGCCATGGATTTTGACGGCTTTGGCATCGGTGGCTCGTTTAATAAAGAAGATATGGGTACGGCGGTGAATTGGGTGTCAGCGATTTTACCTGAAGATAAACCACGTCATTTGCTTGGTATTGGCGAACCGGAAGATATTATCGCCGGCATTAAGAATGGCGCTGATACTTTTGATTGTGTCACTCCAACTCGAATGGCTCGTAACGGTACTTTAATGACTGCGTCTGGCCGACTCAATATTCTAAATGCTCAATATCGCGAGGATTTTGGTCCGATCGAAAAAGATTGCGATTGTTATACGTGTCAAAATTATTCATGTGCCTATCTTGCTCATCTTTTTCGAGCTAAAGAAATGTTGGCCGCTACTTTAGCCTCGATTCATAATTTACATTTCCTTATTAACTTAACGAGACAGATTCGGCAGGATATTCTTAATGGGGAAATTAGGGCTTGACAAATTTTTCTAATCATCTACCATAGATTCTAGACCGCCAACGTGGCACTCGAGACCTGAGGCATGTGGCGTTTCTCCTTCCGTAGGGCGTCGGGTAGTTGAGCCACCCGACGCCCGCTTTTTTTTGTTTATGATATAATAAAATGGTGTTAGAACCATTCTTAAATTTTTCGTTCATCAATTACCCCAGTTTTTGGATTTTGCTTTTAGTCTTTTTTATTACCGTTTTTTATCTTGGTCGTTTTTGGCAAAGTCGGGAAAGTCGTTTACAAATTTTAATCAATGAAGCTAATCTTAAGACCCAGCAAATTCAAGAACTGGAAAAAGTTAATAATGAACTTGGAACCAAAAATCGTGAGCTTTACTCTAAAGAACTTGGTCTAACTTTAGCTAATAAACGCCTTCAATCACTCGAAGGGGCCAAGTCAAAATTTGTGTCAGTTACCACTCATCAATTACGCACCCCCTTGTCAGCGATTAAGTGGACGCTTGACATGGCGGCTAAAGGTCAATTAGGAACGGTGACCGACGAGCAAAAGAAATATTTACTTCAAGGGTTGCTGAGCACCGAGCGGGTAATTTCAATTGTCAATGATTTACTCAAAGTAGATTCTATTGACGCCGAACGTTCAGACTATACTTTTCGACCAGCTGATTTAATCAAATTAGTTTCTAATATTATTTTTGAATTTACCAATCAAGCGACGATCAAAAAGATAAATTTTGTTTTCCTTCGACCCCAAGCGTCAATTCCTTTAGTTGAAATGGATGCCGATAAAGTGCGCATGGTTCTCGAAAACCTAGTTGATAATGCCCTTAAATACACACCCGAGGGTGGTAAAGTCACGATTAAAATTTCGGATGGACGAATTAATAGCGCTGAGGGAGCTCTCGAAGTTACTGTTGTTGATTCGGGGATAGGCATTCCCGATAATGAAACTGATAAAGTTTTTCAAAAATTCTTTCGTGCCTCTAACGCGATTAAGGCCGAGCCTGACGGTTCTGGTTTAGGTCTATTTATCGCTCGTGATATCATTGAAAAGCATAACGGGGCGATTTGGTTTGAAAATCATCCCGGCCAAGGAACGGCCTTTTCCTTTACTTTACCTTTGCATCAGAAAAAAGTATAATTGACCCTATTGAGTAATGACATCTTGATGTCATAAAATTCTAAAGGATTTTTACTCATCAGGGTGAACTCATTAATATTTTAATAAATAATAAAAGATTATGGAAAATACCGAATCAAAGAAAGTTTTGATTGTCGAAGATGATGAATTTTTGAGATCATTAAATGCCAAGCGTTTGGAAGCAGAGGGTTTTAAGGTGGTAATTGCGGTTGACGGCCAAAGCGCCATTGATCTGATCCCCAAAGAAATGCCAAACCTAATCTTTTTGGATCTGTTATTGCCGGGTGTTGATGGTTTTGAGGTCTTGAAAAAAATTAAAGCCGATGACAAAACTAAAGCGATTCCAGTGATTGTTTTCTCTAATCTTGGTCAAAAAGAGGATATTGAAAAAGCTCATAATCTCGGCGCGGACGATTTCTTGGTTAAAGCTAATTTTACCCTTGATGATGTGGTCATCAAAATTAAAGAAGTTTTAAAATAGATAAATGAGTGCACCAATTAAGGTCGGAATTTTACGTGGCGGAATCGGGCACGAATATGAAGTGTCACTTAAAACTGGTGCAACGATCTTAAAAAACCTACCGAGCGATAAATATCAGCCGGTTGATATGCTCTTATCTCGCGACGGAACCTGGCATGTTAACGGTCTACCAACCTCACCCGAGCGAGCGGTTCGAAACGTGGATGTTATTTTTAATGCCCTTCATGGCGAATTTGGCGAAGATGGTCAAGTTCAGCAAATTCTTGATGTTCTGATGACTCCCTATACCGGCTCTGGTACGATGGCGTCAGTTTTGGGTATGGATAAACCCAAAGCTAAAGAAATTTTTAAGAAAGCGGGGATTAAGGTACCCAATGGTGTTGTTTTAAAAAGAGGAGAGCAAACTGAAGCGGAAGCCATCGCTCACGATGCTTTTCAAAAGATTGCTCCACCCTGGATCATTAAGCCGACTGGTTGTGGTTCTTCAGTTGGTTTGTTTTTGGCGCGAACTTACCCTGAACTTGTCCAAGCGGTGGAAAATTGTTTTAATTTTAGCGATTCAATTCTGGTTGAAGAATATATTAGAGGCAAAGAGGCAACCTGTGGCGTTGTCGATAATTTGCGAGGTCAAGACCATTACCCACTTTTGCCAATTGAAATTGTCCCGTCAGCCAATCTTTTTGATTACGAGGCTAAATATTCCGGCCTGACTTCGGAACTTTGTCCGGGGCGTTTTAATAAAGAGGAAAAAACTGAACTTGAACGTCTAGCCACCGTCATCCACCAAACGCTTGGTTTACGTCATTATTCCCGTTCAGATTTCATGATCTCTCCTCGGGGTATTTATACCCTTGAAGTCAATACTTTACCTGGTCTGACCGAAGAATCATTAATCCCTAAATCCTTGCGGGCTGCCGGTATTCCTTATGACCAATTTCTTGATCATGTTGTCACTCTCGCTTTAAATAAGCGCTAAAAATTTTTAAATATGACGGGCCGGTCTCACTAATCGCGAAGACCGGCCCGTTAGGACTGTTCTTTTCTCCCCCAAGCGATCACTCGGCGGGTCAGGTCTGGTAATTGCCGGCGGAGTACATCAATATACCAACAATTGAAAGCTCCAGTGAGAACAAAAAGAAAAACGTTGATGCCAATCAAGGTATAAAAGCTTTCCTTGGGTAAATCAGTCAATAACCAAAGACTGAAAGAATAAGAAATGTTTTTATACAGCGAGATTGACACCGTGTCGAGGCCGAACCGATGCCAGCGATTTGTCCGATTAGCGAATTTCAATAGGTAAATGCCTTCTCGGGCAAAACCGAAGAAGAAGGCCAGGATAGCGTCAATGAGACCACTAAAGAGGCGGAAACCGACGATATTGACCACCGATAGGCCAAACCAGAGCTCCAAGGGAGCGCCAATAGCTGTTCGGAAGACTCCGACCAAATTAATGGCCAAACCGCTACTTAAAGCCAAAAACAGAAAATCTTGTTGTTTGCGATTCAAAAGAATCACCTCCTTTCCGCCAGCATCTTATCAAAGTTATCCACAGATTGCCAGAGCTTGACTTTAATTTCTGATGAGCTAGTTTTGCTAGTAGTTAGTTCTAATTAAAATTATCAATTATTAAATTTATTTTAATTTATGAATAAGAAATTTCTCGGATTATTGGTTTTGACTCTTGCTCTAATTGCTTTGCCAGTTTGGGCAGCGAGAACCGTCACAGAGGCAACTCTTAATGGTGGGAGTAGTGTAAAAGTTAAAGCCGATACTACTGTGACTACTGCTGTGACCGTTGAAATAACAGGTTTAAGTTTTCCTTGGAGTTCCACTAGATATCGAATCGGACCCGGAAGTTGGACATGTGTTGATCACGGTGAACATCCTTCTGGTACAACAGCGGCCGAAACATTTTTAATCACTTCTCCTTCAAGTGCTGGATCTTATGATGTCGACCTAGATCCTCGCGCCGGAGATTCCTGTACGGGTGCCTCTAATACAGAGACCTTACTTAATGGTGTTATCGTTGATATCGTTCCTCCTGTTATTGATGCCCACGCAGACGTCACTGAAGAAGCCACTGATGCTAGTGGCGCCGTTATAACTTATACGGTTCCTGATGCCGTTGACGATGTTGATGGTACTTTTCCGGCCACCTGCGCACCAATTCCCGGCTCGGCTTTTCCCTTGGGAACAACGCTCATTACTTGTGATGCTAGTGATATTGCGGGAAATCCCGCTATCTCAACAACTTTTGATATTATTGTGGAAGACACCACTCCTCCAGTCATTACAATTAACGGATCAACTCCAATTGACCTAGTGATTGGCGATCCTTATGTTGATGCTGGCGCTGTCGCAACTGATGCGGTTGATGTTACTGATGTTGTTACTACTGGTGGCGATACAGTAGATACCTCAACGATTGGCACCTATGTCATAACCTATGGTGCAGTTGATGCCGCTGGTAATTCGGCAACCCAAGTTACTCGAACTGTTAATGTTTCTGATGTTGGTGCTCCGATCGTTACTTTGGTCGGTGATAATCCCCAAATTATTACTCGTGATCAACTCTATGTTGAACTTGGCGCTACTGCCCTTGATGATGTTGATGGTGACTTAACCGCTAGTATTATTATTGATGCCTCGGCCGTTGATACTACGACTGTCGGTTCTTATACCGTTGACTATACCGTAGATGATCTAAGTGGAAACACTGGCATTGCTAGCCGTACAGTTACTGTCCAAGAGCCAACTCCCAGTCCAGAACCGGAACCAGATTCGGGTTCTGGTAGTCATTCCGGTGGCTATGTTCTTGGTTTGGGACCAAATAATTTACTAGCTGGCGGACAAGTTCTTGGTACCTCGACGGGCCAAGTTCTCGGCGCTTCAACGGTAAGAAGGGGAGGATTGACAGACAAAGAAAGAGCGCGTCTTTTGAGAAAAAGAATTAACCGAATTCGAATAAAAATCTATCACTTGAATAATCCGCAAACTCCGGTTGTGGGTGGAGGAACTCCTACAAACACCCCAACGATTACCGACACAATTGATACTCCCGATATTACAAGCACCGGTTTTGGGTCAACTAGCACTGAACCGATTTCGAAGCCTTGGTGGAAATTCTGGTAAAATCTTACTAAAACAAAAATCCCCTCGATTAGACTCGGGGGGTTTTTGTTTTTTTTAAATAAAAAAGGGGACGGGCGCGCGGACAGTTGGCTTGGAGGCCCTCTGTAACGCAAGGCACGCGCGCCCGCCAAGTGGGAACTTTATTATAGGATAGCAAATGGGAACTTTATTATAGGATAGCAAACCCCCTTAAATTTGTAAAGCAAAAAGGGAAGTTTTAACTTTTCAAAATTCCCCAATTTTGTTATATTGTCAAATGATTGTGTTGAAAGAATAAACCAGAAATAGTTTAGCTTAAAACTTAGGCCCCGTAGCCCCTCACCCAGAAAACTTTTGTTATGTTCTTTGTTTATATGTTA
>CAZRQY010000025.1:0-6201 GCA_964602495.1 uncultured Candidatus Saccharibacteria bacterium | reverse complement strand
CCCAGCCCGTCGCTACGGTTTGCGATAGAATTAACGACACCACTAAGGCAATTATCGCTCCAAAAATAATACCAATCAGTCCGCCGATCGAAGTCAGCATTACCGCTTCAAATAAAAATTGCCGAAGAATATCTTGACGCCTTGCCCCGAGGGCTTTACGAAGGCCAATTTCCTTTGTTCTTTCAGTTACCGATACCAGCATGATATTCATAATACCGACGCCGCCGACAATTAATGAAATTGCCACTACGGCCGCCAGGAAAGAGGTTAAAATAGACGTGACTAATTCAATTTGAGCCACGAGATTTTTTTGAGTCTGAAGATTAAAATTTGCTTCTTCGCCAAAACTAAGGTCATGAGTGTCTCTAAGGGTATTGGTAATATCTAAAACCATTTTATCAACATTCTGAACATCATCAGCTAAAATAATGATTTCCATAAAATAATCACCACCGGTAATATATCTTTGAGCGGTTGTTTCAGGAATCATGACCATCTCATCAAAATTAAATCCACCGACTGAGCCCTTTTCAGAAAAAACGCCGACGATTCTAAAACGTTGATCTTTAATGTTGATACTTCTACCGATGGCTTCCTGATTACCAAATAATTCGTCTTGGACGCCTGAGCCGATAATGGCCACTCTCATATATCGGTCGATATCATTTTGAGTATAAAAATTGCCTTCTTCGAGGGGCATTGAATAAACTTTTCCCATAAATTCCGCCGAGCCGCCTAAGATAGTCGGACCATATTTATCTCCTCGATATTCAATATTATAAGGGACCATAACATAAGCGGCGATGGATTTAAGATTGGGAACATTACTTTTTTTTCTTAGGGCATCAACATCCTTTTTTGTTAATGATTGTGAGTACAAGGCACCGGTGATGTCCATCATTCCTTTCCCCGGTCGCAAAACAACCGATTCAGCCCCTAGACCACTAATTTGATCAAGAATAAGATTTTGGGCGCCACTGCCTAAAGCCATCACAATAATAATGGCTGAGACACCGATGACAATACCTAAAATGGTCAAGGCTGAACGTGATCGATGGGTCATTAAGGCTCTGAAAGCCGTGATAATAATATTTTTAATACTCATAGTTTTATTTGTAAAACAATTCTTGAGCGTCACGGCGTTTAATAACCGGTTTATCACTGTCGGCTAAACCGTCTTTGATATGGATAATTCGATCGGCGTGTTCGGCGGTAAAAGTTTCGTGAGTAATTAAAATGATAGTGTGACCAAGTTCATCATGAAGTTTTTGCAATATTTCCATAACCGCTTGGCCGGATTTTGAATCAAGATTTCCTGTTGGTTCATCAGCAAAAATAACATGGGGTTCATTTACTAACGCTCTGGCGATAGCGACCCGTTGTTTTTCCCCACCCGATAATTTCGAGGCAACGTAATTACTTCGGTGAGTCAGATCAACAATCTCAATTACTTTTTTTACCCGAGCATCCCAGTCTCGCTCAGGAATACCTGAATACATTAATGGCAATTTAACATTGTCATAGACTGTTTGTCTGGCTAAGAGATTAAATTGTTGAAAAACAAAACCCATCTCTTTATTTCTCACCGTCGCAATTTCGTCCTCGGTATAATCTTGGTATTTTTTCTCATTAAATTTATACTCCCCACTAGTATAATCATCAAGAAACCCTAAAATATGGAGTAGGGTAGATTTACCAGAACCAGATGGTCCCATGATGGCGACAAATTCTCCCTGATTGATAATAAAAGTTAGACCGTGCAAGACGTGGGTTTCCACATCACCACCGTATGTTTTTTTAAGATTCGTTACCTCGAACAATTTCATAAATTCTACTACTTAGCCTTGTCATATTTACTTAAGGCTTCTTTAGAAATGAAAGTAATGATTTTATCACCTTCTTTTAAACCCTTGGTTATCTCGGTAAGGCCTTCTGATCCGCGTAAACCGGTGATGATAGGAACCTCAACCAGCGCCTTGTCTTTAATCATCCTGACATATTTATTTTCAATATCTTTTTCAACAATAGCGCGATTTGGTACCGCTAAAACTCCAAGATGTTCTGTTGCTAAAATTTCGACATCAGCCGAAAGTCCAGCTCGGATCCGTTCGCTAAGTTTATTAAATTGTAAGGTTATTTCAAACACTGAGACACCTTCAAACAAGATTGCTCTTGGTGGGATGAAGGTCACTGTGGCCTCAAAGACCTCATCTTCATAGGCGTCAAGACGAATCCTGGCCGTATCACCAACCGACACGTTCGCAATATCAGCCTCAGTAATATTGACGATAATCTCGTAAGAATTATTAGAGATTAATGATAGAATTTGATCTGAGACATATTCACCTTGATTTTTATGCACATCTGTTACCAGGCCGGAAAATGGTGCCCGGATGGTTCTTTTATTAAGTTGCGCTTCAGCATTTATTACGGCCGCTTGAGCTTGTTCAACCCGTGCCGTTTGAGCCCGAATTTGCTCGGGCGTTATTCGTATCTGGGCTTCACTAAATTCTTTACTTGCCTCGGCTACCTTGTATTCGTTTAGGGCCGTCAAATAGGTCGAGCTTCTGGTATTAGGGATGTCAATAATCCAAGTTTTGTTTGGACTTATTGTACCCGAGAATTTAAGATAAAGACCCTTAGTTCCCAGTGGCGAGGCGATTTGGACTGAAGCCGGGTAAATTCCACCTTCAAGTCCGCTTAAGTCGATTGATGACCCTGATATAGCGCCCGAAGGATAGACCTTAAGAATATATTGCCCACCTTTTAAGTCTTGATAAGTTCCAGATACGGTCGGGGCCAGAGAGGTTTCTCTTTCGGGCTCATCTTCGGGGTAAGCTTGTAGGTCATTATTAAGAAATTTTTGATACGCCTGACTAACATTTATTTCTTGTTGAGAAATAATGGTGTCTAATTGTGATTGATCGCTTTTGGCGTCGTCTGTGTTGCTCAGTAAATTATCAAGATTTGCCTCTTCAATTTTGAGCTGTGATTGAGCGGATAAAATATTCGCATAATATTCAGCGTCTCCAAGCTTGGCTAGAACGTCTCCCTTTTTTACAGTGTCTCCCTTTTTAACCAAAAGTGAAGTTATCACACCCGTTGCTTCAAATGATAAGGTGGCTTCTTGGACTGGTTTAATAACGCCAGTTTCCTCAACAATCTGACGGACAGTAGTTTTCTGCATTACTTGTGTCTCCAAGGTTCCGATATCGCCATTACGAACAAAGAAGTAGATAATAACTACTATCATTATACCAACAATAATCGCTAATTTTACCTTGTGTTTTTTAACGAAGTTGATAGTTGTTTGGACGGTTTTTTTCATACCTAAATAATAACATCTTGTTCAAACTCAATCAATAGTATCCAAAGCTATTTCTGATTCTCTACGTTCACACCGTATTTATCAAAGATAATCTCTCGCAATGTGTCAGTGTATTTTTCACCGACTTCTTCAGCAATGGCAACTGCAAAATATTCTGCCAGGTATTTATTCCCATGTCCTTCTAAAATTTCACCAATACATTCACCACATGGATGCTTTCCTTCTACAATATCTGCCAAACAGTCACAGGTTGCTCCGACGCCATGTCCGGGTGTTTTTTCTATACAATATGAACAAGCTTTCCTTAAACAGCATCGATAATTACCGTCTTCACGCATTTCTTCAACCATCCTGTCACGATGAGATAAAAGATCTGTTCGATGTTCATCCATATTTTCCATTGTTATCGTTACTTCAGACAGGTGACTCGGGGAAGATACTCTATCTATAGACAAATAGGTACCAATAAGAAATATCACAAGTCCGATTATGACAAAAGTTATTAGCTTAGATTTATTATTCATATTTAGTTAATGTTTAGATAGTAATAAATTCAGAAAATACTCCATTTTCTAATTGAGATATGGTATATGGATCTTCCTTGACCCCAGGCATTCCCGGTGTGCCAGCCGGCATATTCGGAAGAGCGATGCCCTTGATATTTGGTTTTTCCAACAATAATTTATCTACTGCTTCAAACGGCACATGTCCCTCTATAAAATAATCACCAATAACAGAGGTGTGGCAACTTTCCATATCAGGTGAAATACCATATTGGGTTTTTATCGACTCCATATCTTCTGTGCTTACAATATTAACTTCAAACCCACGTTCCTTTAAGGCCTTAGAATAACCAACGCAACATCCACATGATGGAGATTTGTACATTGTAATTCGGGGCTTTTTTATAGTTTCTGTGATACGAGAACTAGGTAATAAATTATTATTTGATTTGTTTAACAAAAAAAGACCCGACATCAGGACTAAGACAATAATTGCTGGAATTATAAATTTATTCACGATTAACTTTTTAAAATTATCTTTTCTTTCCTATTTTATAAATTTTCGAAATCTCTCTAACTACTTTTCCCA
Source organism: uncultured Candidatus Saccharibacteria bacterium (assembly GCA_964602495.1). Lineage (GTDB taxonomy): Bacteria > Patescibacteriota > Minisyncoccia > Phycocordibacterales > XYD1-FULL-46-19 > CAIPHT01. Next base: position 1,781 of record CAZRQY010000025.1, on the reverse strand, counting down.
ATTGACCACTTTCCATTTGTTCTTTTACATGAGTTGAAAGATGGTTCTCTAATAAAAGATCTTCCACAGTTGATAGAGCTTGTCTTACGGCAGATGATTGAGTAATAATATCTACGCAATAATTTTCAGTTGTTACCATTTTGTTGAGACCTCTCACCTGACCCTCAACAATACTGAGTCTCTTAAGAAGATTTTTTTTGATGTTCTTTTTCATATCTAACAATAATACCCCCTAGGGGGTATTATTGTTAATCATCGCCTTGGTTTGTTTTTCGCCTCTAACATCAACTTCTTTATCGCCAATCGTTTCTTAGTTTTTGACGATCGTGATTTTCTATTTTTACCTACCCCAGTTGCTCTTTTTCCCATAGATATTTTGTTAATTAATTTATATTTAAGTTTAGCAGAAATATAATATGGGGTAAACCCCGCTAAAAGCGGGGCAGACAACAAATCCGCCACGCGACTGACAGCAGGCTTGCTGTTTGTCGCGGGCGGGGACGAGGTTGGAATAATATTTAAAATTTCAACTTCTTATTTTTGTTAATCTATGGCAATATAAAGACATGAATACTATACAAGAATTTATAATCAATATAATTCAACAAAGTGGAGTGGATATTATTCTGATCATTGCTTTGTTCTTTTTAGGCAAGATGGTTTTAAGGTTAGTAGCTAGGCGGTTTGTTCAGATTGTTGATGATGGGGATGACTCGCACGTTTCCCAAAAAGAAAAAAGAGCGGAGACCTTGGGGCATATTATTGTGACGACAGGGAATGTTGTTATTTATGTCGTTATTTTGCTAATGACTTTAAGTTTGTTTGGGGTGGACATTACACCTATTTTGGCTGGTGCCGGCGTAATTGGGTTGGCGGTTGGCTTCGGAGCGCAGTCGCTAGTTAAAGATTTTGTTTCAGGATTGTTTATCTTGGTTGAAAACCAATACGGCATAGGGGATAAAGTAAAAATTGGAAGTTTTGAAGGCAAGGTGATTAAAATTACGATGCGCTCTACCGTTTTGTGTGATGACGAAGGAAAAACATTCTATATTTCAAACGGGCTGATTAAAGATGTTGTTAATTTTTCACAACAAGGAAAGTCCTCGTAAAAAAAGCAAGGTCCAAAAATAACAACCCCGCCTCGCAACAGGTTTGTTGCGAGGCGGGGTTATGCCCTTGTGCCACTGTGATAGATTCGGAATTTCTCACCACCTTTCACGACCCAAGCTGTTCCTTCAACGAAGTTTCCGACACGGGTGAATCTCCCCTTGTAAGCGGGAGTACCATTGAGTTGGATGTGGAGCCATTTGGTACCCTTCCTGGCTACAGCCAGTTCTTCATAGAAGTCTCCGACATTGTCGTACTCCTCCTCATAGGCTCTTGTCCCATCAGGAAGAATGTGGAAGTACTTGTCAGCCTTCCAGACCCAAGCCAGTCCTTCAAAGAAGTCTCCGACACCATCATACATCTTCAGCAATTCTTTCCTTGTCTTTTCCTTCGCCATGTCCCTTCCTCTCTCTCCCACAAAGCGGGAAGTGGTTGTTAAGTTCAAACTCTAATTTAATTACTAACATTTTTATTAACTGAAAACAACAAACCCGCCTCGCAATTGACGACGGGTTTGTCGTTTCGTTGCGGGCGGGTAGGGGATCTAAGTCGCGAGGATTAGGTCCGCGGTTTTCCGTGCGCTATCAAGCTGTCCTTTCTCCAGGCATTTTGCCAGAACCTTGGACAGCCCTTCCGTCCGTTGTGGTTCCGGAAGCAACGCAGCCGTTGCTTGT
>CAZRQY010000024.1:0-7128 GCA_964602495.1 uncultured Candidatus Saccharibacteria bacterium | reverse complement strand
ACGATTCGATAAAGACCAAAAGCAATGAAATCATGGTGACGAATATAATTCAAAAATGATTTGATCGCCAAAAGGGCGGCCAGAAAAGAGGTTGAAAAACCAACGAGTAATATCCCCCACTCATTTGTCGAAAAATCAATTGAGTTTTTAACCAATTCTAAACTAGTCGCGGCTACCATCGTTGGCACAGCTAACAGAAAAGAAAACTCAACGATTGTCTCGCGTTTAATACCCAAAGCCAATCCACCGATAATCGTGGCGGCCGAACGGGAAACACCAGGAACCATTGCCACCGATTGGCAAAAACCAAGAATTATTGCTTGTGAGAAAGAAATTTGTTCAAGTTCGGATTTATCAGTCGGTTTTTCGTAGTGCCAAATTTCAAAAAGAATTAAAATCAGCCCGCCGACAAAAAGAGCTATCAAAACAACCAAGTTATTTCCTAACAAATAGGTTTTAATGATCTTGTAAAAAACCAAACCGATAATCGCGGTGGGTAAAAAAGCTGTCAACACTCGTTTCAGGACTGGCCCATTAGTTAATAATTTACGCCAATACAAAGCCATGACGGCCAAAATTGCTCCTAATTGAATAATAATTTCAAAACTCTTAGTAAAATCAGATTGGGTAATTCCCCAAAGATTAGCAATGAGCGTTAAGTGGCCAGTTGACGAAATTGGCAAAAATTCAGTTACCCCCTCTACTATTCCCAACAGAATTGATGCTATAATGGTCATGATTATTAGTAAATAATATCATTTAAATTATGGGGCTACAAAGAGTTAATCCTAAAATTAAAGAGGGTACCGAAAACGTCGAAAATGTTCATGACGCCGTTTGGGGAAATTTTGCCAATTTACGCGGTGATGTTTCCAAAATCTATGGTGATGTCACTATTCATCAAATAACCGGTAACGCTAGTAAAATTAATGGTAATATTAGCGGTATTTTTGGTACGGTCAGTAAGATTCGCGGTGATGTTTCCAATATTCGTGGCAATGTTACTCATTTAACCGGCGAGGTCACCAACGTCAATGGCGATGTTTCCGGCCTTTATGGTGAAATTTCCAATATCCATGGCGAAGTAACCAATATTCGTGGCGATGTTAGTAAAATCAGTGGTAATATCAGTGACCTGATTGGTGATGTTTCCAGTCTTCAGGGTGAGATCACTAATATTTCCGGCAATGTGACGAATCTTTCAGGTGACGCTTCTCGTTTACGAGGTAATGTGACTAATCTGACCGGTGATGTTTCCGGCTTAGAGGGTGAGACGACGGGTATTGAAGGCGAGGCGACAGGTTTAGTTGGCAAAGTGAGTAATCTGTTAGCTAAATAAAGAAAAACCAATTTCCTAAAATAAGCACTAGCAGGAGAATCATTGCTTGAGAAAAAGGCCCCCAAAGAGTGTTTTTGATTCGGTATGGTGAATGCATTAAGAGATGAAAGCGATAAAAAAATCTAAATGGTTCGTGGCGCCATTTCATATAAATAAATTGCAAGCCATCAGGTAATATTCCCCCAAACGCCCCAGCCAGAAGACTAACCAGACTCATTGTTTGGCCATTAGTTAAGAAGAAGACCAAAACCAAACAAGGACCAAGCAATAGGTCTAAACAAATTTTAACCCAGTCCCAAATCGCTTCTTTGGTAAAGGGGATGTCTTTGTTGGGAGAACTTTTCTCGTCAAAATTGGACGTGGGTAATTCATATTCCCAATGAGGTAAACGGTCAAGTAAAAAATGGCTCATAAAACCAGTGAGCAGGGCCGCGCCGGGACCAAGGTTGAAAGCGGAAGCAATCGCGGCGCCAACAACAGCATGAGAAGTAAGTGTCATATAAATTAAATAATCTGGCCGTTAATGGTTGGATAACCCAACCAATGAAAGATCGGCCAGGAAACAATACGTAATTTAGACAAGATCCCGTCTGATAAACCAATCGCCGCTGACAAAGCATTTACCCGTTTGAAACGAGATTGACTGATAATCGATTTTTCTCGTTGAGCCAAAGATTCCTTGGTGCTACCAAAAAATTGAACGATAAAAATGCTATTGTGCCCTTCAAATTGACCGAGGGCTAAGCCGACACCAATGTCAGTAAAATTTTTGTTTAAAATATTCTCGCGGTGCTTGAGTGAATTCATCCAAGCCTGATTAACTTCGCTGGAATCGTAAAAATTAAGAGCTAAGTTTTCTCCGGCGTAAAGATACTGGTAACCAACTTGGTCGAGCCAACTCCAGGGAGTTTCACCCTTCGGCCCCTGATGAGAAAAGTAGGCGTAACGAGCCATGTCTTCGGCTTTAAGTTGGGCCGCTTGGGCCAAGAGTGGGTTTACTTGCAAAGGCCTTTCTTGTTCGCGAAGTCGATCAGTGTTGGCATAATCAACAACTAGCGCCGGTAACACCGCCGCTAAAAAACGTCGACCCGGACCCCAAACCTCGGGTACGACCAATAATGATTCCGTCAAAAAGACCAAAACTAAAACAATGACCAAATAACGAAGCTTCATCTTGAAATTTTAACACAGTTATCAGCCAGTCTCAACCTAGAGTTTTTTAACAGAATAGGCCGTTACTAATTTGATTATCACCAGAAAAATGACCAGACCAATCAATAAACCAACCTCGGCATAATGGAGATATCTTTGAACAAGAAAAAATGACAACCCGGAAAAATAACCGAGGGCGCCGATGGTCATCATCCAAGTAAAAATTGAAGGAAGATCAGCCTTCATAAAGTCCCAATAGGTTTTATCAATCATACCCATTCTTATTAAAATCGGTTTATGGACGCCGTAAGCAAATTTAGAAATTAAAAGAGTCTGCAGTGGCCGATCATGAAGATGCTTATCAAACGGTTGAGAAATTTTATTTGACCAAAAATAAACAATTTTAGGTAAATATTTGATCCACCGGCCAATAAAAAAGAATAGGGTATCACTGACAACAACTCCAAGAAAAACCACCAATAACATTAACTCGACATTGAAAAAGCCCTGGCTAAGCAGAAAAGCTAAGGTAAACCAAGTAAGGTCGCCTTCAATTAAGACTCCGAGTGCCCCCAAAAGATAACCTAAAGACGGCCAGATAATTAGATAATAGAAAATGAACGATTGAACCATTAATCACTAAGGACTACTCCTCATCTGGTACTTCCTCTTCTTCTGGAGTATCATCAGTCGTGTCTGAAACTGAAGCCTCGTCAACTGGTTGATTTGGATCGGTCGAAATAGGACCAACATTAACAATCAAATCTCGGCCAGGACTATAAACAATCGCCTTGCTCGCCTTGACATAAACAATCAATAAATCCCCTTTTTGAACGCCGGCCAAGAAAGGTTGGGTTTTAACAGCTTCGACCGGATCATTAATTTGGCCGATTTGTGGAATTTCGTCAGTTGGTAAAATAATATGGTGTTGTAATTTTTCAAGAACCGCTTCAACTTCAGCCGTTGGTAATTCCCCCGTAGCTGGTTGAGGTCGAGTCCAATAATATACGCCCCCAGCAATAATGATCAAAATAACGATACCGATGATTAAAATATTCTTTTTCATAATGTAATTATCTTAACAAATTTACTATTTTTTGCCAAAGTGGATAATTAACGTAAATTCCCCCTTGGTAAAATACTTATCAACCTTGATTTTAGACAAAAAAATACTCGCTGTGTCAACTAAATAATGTTCAAATTTCTTCGTCATCTCTTTACCCAGGAAAACTTTAACTTCCGGATATAAACCATTGATTAATTCAAGAGTTTTCTCTATTCGATAAGTTGATTCAAAACAAACCAAATTAGTTTCCAGCTCTTCGGCCTGATTTAATAATTTTACGATCTTGCCTCGCGTCTTCGGCAAGAAGCCGACAAACCAAAATGAACCCATAAAACCAGCGGCGGAAATAGCGGTGGAAAGTGCTGATGGTCCTGGTACGGAAATAACTTTAATCGCTTGGTCGTGACAAGCGGAAACAAGATAAGCCCCGGGGTCAGACACCCCGGGCATCCCAGCCGAAGTAATCAACGCCACTTCTTCACCCGCCTCAAGTTTGGTCAAGATTTTGGGCGTAATTCTTTTTTGCTGACGTTCGTTAAAATTGATGGTTTCTTTCTCACCAATGGCAAAATGTTTCAATAATTTAATTGAGTCAGTCCACTTTTCTACCAAAATCACCGAGCAAGTTCGTAAGACCTCAAGGGCTCGTGGCGAGAGGTCGCTTAAATTACCAATTGGTGTACCAATTAAATATAGAGACATAAAAACTTTGATGTAAATAAAATAATTAATCTGTAAAAGAAAATTCTTTTATTTTAGTATATTCTACCTGTGGTGAATTCGTTGAAGCTACCCCTTCCGGTTTGAGAATTGATTCAATTAAGCTAAAACTTTTGATCTCGGCTCCCCAATCAACCCGGTCAAAAAGATTAGGTAAAACCGGGCCAAAATCAGGCGCCTTGAATCGAGCCAGAGTTAGATGCAGACGATAAAAACGTGGGTCAGGTCGATTAAGAGCCACTTCCAATTCATCTTTAAGCCGAAGTAAAGAATGGGGTGGATGACCTTCTGCCCAGATTAGACGCGGGGCTTGGCGATTGGGCCCGAAAACCACTTTATTAAAATCAATGAAAAAAGTATGACGCGGATTTTGGGTAAATTCTTCAAGTTTATTAATCACCTTGTCAATATCGGTTTCAAACCAAGGAGCGACAACAGTCAAATGGAGATCATCACCCGACAACCAATTAGCCGGCCAACCGACATGATCAGCTTGCCAAGTGAGAGCGTCTGTAAGTAAAGAACCCCCTACTGGTAAAGCAATAAATAACCGCTTAGCTTCAGTTTGGTCTTGTTCCACCATATGATTACAGTATAACGACTCAATCTAAAAAGACAAATTGACAGCCATTAAAAAAGAGCCCGGCGTCGGGCTCTTTTTTAATTATCAGTTTTTACTGATTAACGATTGTCATCACGAGGAACCATCGGCTTGGCAAAATCAACACTGATTGAGCGACCACCGAGGTCAGAACCGTTTAAGGTGGAGATAGCATTTTGTGCTTCCTCCGGCGTTGACATTTCCACGAAGCCGAAGCCCTTGGAACGGCCAGATGCCTTATCGACAATAATCTTAGCCGAGGTCACTTGGCCAGCGGAGGCAAAATGATTGCCTAATTCCTGGTCAGTGAGACTCCACGGTAAGCTACCGACAAACAACTTATTATTCATTAACTTGTGCTTAAATTTAATTTAATTGGCTTGACGACCGTGATTCACGATCACTTGGTCATCTCGCCTCTTAGTACCGAACGCCCGGCAAACTAAGTTTTTAGAAGATGAAAGCGATTGAGAACACTAGCCCTGCTAGCATAGCACAGAAGGTCTTTAAAAGCAAGAAACTATTCAAAGTGGTCAGCTTCGTCCGCCAGTGCTTCGGCCTTGGTTTGATGAATCGTGCCGTCTCGATGCTCCGGCGGTGCGTAGAGAGTATAGAGTTTGAGCGGAATTGAATCGGAAGTATTAATAAGATTGTGTTTTGCTCCGGCTGGCACAATAACGGCCGAGCCGTCGGTAATTTTTGTTTCTTCACCATCAAGAATCGCTTTCCCCTCCCCACTTTCAACCCGTAAAAATTGATCAAGAGAATGAACTTCCTCGCCGATATCTTCATTGGGTTTGAGACTCATCACCACCAGTTGACAATTCTTGGCCGTAAATAAAACCTCGCGAAAATAATTATTGGCTTGAGTTTTTTCTTCGATATTCACAATATAACCAGACATAATAAATTTAATTAGCTTAATAATCTCAGCCCTATTCTACCACAAATCAAAAACCCTACGCTTGCGCGCAAGGTCCTTGATGAGACTAGAGATATCTATCAATATTATTACAACTGATTGATTTTCCCTTACGGTACGATCTTCAATATCTCTAACCTCATCTTAAATTCTATTATTTCTTTTTAGGAATGGCAAGAAAGTTATCCACACCCCACCTTGGCGAGGCACCCCTTTTTTTTAATCAAAAATATTAACTAAATATTGATCAATAGTCCGCTGAGGTAAATTATAGAAACGCTTATTTTCATCATGAAGTTTGGTGGCTAAGGTAACACCAACATAACGCCAATGCCATGGTTCATATTGATAATAATTATTGTTTTTAGGATAAGACATCACAAAACCATAGCGATAAGCGTTGGCAATAAGCCATTGACCAGCCACGGTTTCGGTAAAATCAACCGTTAAGGTCTTGTCACCGGCCGAGATAAAGTCCAGTGCCGTTCCTAATTGATGCTCCGAGTAACCTTGATCAGCGGAAAATTTATTCGCGCCGGTGCCATAAATTATCGAGTATTGAGCCTTCAAGTCCGCTTGAATACCGAAAGACCGATAAGCTGAAAGAATTTTCAAATCAACGCTAGCCGACGAAGCGGCTTGCATCAGCGATGTCAAACGAGATAAAAGATTAGCGTGGATAAGCAGGGATTTTTCCTGGTCGTAAATATAAGTTGAAGTAATCGTCGCCAAATTAGATGGTACATAATTTTCGTTGAGAAAATAAATTTTGGAATATTTTTGAAGCAATTCCTTATCGGTTTTGCTTAATTTATCAAGCGTCCCCACTGTCGAAGCCAATCCGCTGATTTGATCAAAAAAGGAATTATTTCTGGCTTGTTCATCTTGTAAAGCAAGGGTGGTTGTTGTCAAATTGCCCTTCAGACTGACCACTTGATTTTCTAAATTTTCTTTGTCTTGCTCGAGCTTTAAGTTCTCGTCATTTAATTGTTTATAAAAATAAACTCCCACCCCTACCAAAATAGCAATGATCAAAAAAGCGCCAAAACCAACGTATAAAACTGGTTTATTTTTTTCAGCCATCAACTAAAAGCTTAACACAGAAGACCGTTTTCGACCAACTAAAAGTTAGTGAGAAAGTATATAAGCCCGAGTTTGCATTTTCCCGTAATTTTGCTAAAATTTTGGTGTTCTTTGATAATAAACGATGGAAAAAATAATATTTTCTGCCTGCGCAGGCAGGCGCGGTAGTCTAATATGAAATATAGGATTGTCGTTAATGCATATAAAAAATAATATTCCGCGGTAGCTCAGTTGGTAGAGCGGTC
>CAZRQY010000023.1:0-7151 GCA_964602495.1 uncultured Candidatus Saccharibacteria bacterium | reverse complement strand
ATCACAAACGAAACATTCCACCTACATTTCTGTCATAGTTGGGTTGGTTTGTCAATGAGGGGCGACCCCATTGTATGGCTTTCAGAACTAATTGGTCAAGAGGAATATATTAAATCAGCTATTCAAAAGTTGGGGCAATTAATAACATAAACAACAAACCCGCCTCGCAACGAGTTTGTCGCGGGCGGGAATCACTGGCCATCTCTCGGTTCGATGATTTTCATCAGATAACTGTCCGGCACATCGTCGGGAACGTCCGGCTTGCCATTCATGGCTCTGAAAACAAATCCGTCCACTTCTCTCACAATGAGCACGGACTCTCTTCCGGTGCTACGTTCCCAAGTGCACAGGGCATCGCATAGTTGAACAAGCGCTTGTTTTACATCTGGGTCGGGATGTTGCATGAACATCTTCACTCTCCTCTTTTCCAAAGGGTTGGGTTCAGATAGAATCGGCTTTCTTCGCTTTTTCTTCTGCCAAGATGGTTCTGATCTCCTGACGACTCTCAGCGAGAATCTCGTTCAATCGCTTCTTGCCGATTGGCCTCCTCATTCCCTCGGCGATGAGTCCGAGTTCATACTTACAATCTTGCACCCTTGTTCGAAGCTCACGAATTCGCCCGTATGGGCCACTGCCTGGTGTGTCACAGGGCATTTGTGCCTCCTTTCAGGTGTCCAATCTGACTTAATTACTAACACTTTTGTACAATTAAGTAAATAACCCAATCGGTTCTAGATACACAAAAAACCGTTGTAAAATAACGAGAAAAAGTACTAGTGACCCCACCGGGAGTCGAACCCGGATTACCACCGTGAGAGGGTGATGTCCTAACCATTAGACGATGGGGCCTAAATTTAACTATTAGATATTAACTTTTTTTTAGGAGGCGTTCAATGGCTTTTTGCTATTGCCATTCTTTTTCCTGCCTGACGAGCAATTTGGTCTTAGCTTCAGGTTGAGCCATGATTTCTTCCACGATTTTTTCCAAACGCATACTTTGTGAGCCTTTGATAAAAATAATGTCCCCAGTTTTAATTATTTGTTGTAAGTATTCACCAGCCTCAATCGCATCATCAAAATGTTTGATTTTTTTCGCAGAATATTTTTTCTCGAGCAAACCCTCCTCAATAAATTTGGCCCGTAAACCAATTGTTAAGACTAAATCACAAATTGGCGCCGCTTGATGACCAATTTCCTTATGGGCCTCAACCGTATATTTGCCCAACTGAAGCATATCGCCCAAGACAGCAATTTTCCGTCCAGCCGTGGTAAAATCGGCTAAGGTTTTTAAGCCAGCCGACATCGCGGCTGGTGAGGCATTATAAGTATCATCAAGAATCATCGTCTCTTTGAGTCCGGCAATCAAACGTAGACGGCCGGCCGGTGGTTGATATTGTTCTAGCGATTCAATCATTTCAGTCATTTTCAAGCCCAGCTTATCGCCCACCGCCAAAGCGGCTAAGATTGGATAAATCTGATGCTCCCCCACGACGCCATTAATTCTTATCGGTAAATTCTTTTCGCCATGATTAAGATTAAAATCCAAACCAATCGGCCTTGGCTGACCAGTCTTGTTTTTATAAGCAATAGTGGCGTTGGTCACTCGATAATCAGCTTTATCAGAAAAACCAATCAAACTTATTTCGGCCGTTAAGTCAGGAATAAATTTGAGTGAATTGGGATCGTCGGCATTAAGAAAAACACAACCGTTCGATGATACTACTTTGGCTAAAAGTATTTTTTCATTAATGACTTCATCTTTGGACTTGAAAAATTCGACGTGAACCGGCACTTCGGGTAATAACGTAATAATTGTCAGGTCGAATTTGACCCATTTGAGAATTTGTTTAATCTCGCCGGGATATTCCAGTCCGATTTCAAGCACCAACCATTTCGGATAAGGTTGACGCCAAATGATCAAGCCTAATCCATAAATAACAATTTCCAACCAGCCAAAAAGATCATTCCAGGCCGAATGACAACCCAAGATCGTCAAAGTTACACCAAAATCACTACTATTATAACTTTTCTCGCTCGAGCGAATTGATAAACTTTCACCCAAGACCGAGGCGATAGCGTCTTTGGTTGAAGTCTTGCCGACACTACCAGCAATACCGATAATTTTAGGTCGATATTTTTTTAGAACTAAACGAGCCTCCAATTGGAGGATAAAAATGATTATTTGCTTAAAAAAATTTTTTATCATCGATCAGGGGGAACTTGATAATAGTTTAGCAGAGAACGCGAGATATTGACAAATGATTCAGTCAACGTCTCCGAAGAATAACGCGCCCCTTTAGGATAAACCAGATAAAGAAAAACTAGAAAACGTGGCTCGTAAGCTGGGAAATAGCCAAAATAAGAATGTAAATTGCGATCACTATAATATTGACCAGTGGCCGATTCAGCAATCTGGGCCGTTCCAGTTTTAGCCGCAATCGAATAATGTCCCATCTTAACCTGACCATTGGCTAATTTTGTATCAACAACTGTTACCAACATTCGAGTGACGCGTTCGCTTGTTTCTTTTTTAATAACCGACGGGCCGATTTTCGGTTCAATTGTTTGAGATAATTTACTCTGATAATCAATTCGTTTAACGAGATGGGGTTCGATTAAGTATCCACCATTAGCAATGACGCAGAGGGCTCGAGTCATCCCTATCGGAGTAACCGCCAGACCTTGACCAAAAGAAATGTTAGCCAGATCAACTGGTTGGAAACTTTTTAAATTTTTAGCCAAACCAGCACTTTCACTTGGCAAATCAATACCAGTTTTCGTGCCAAAACCAAAAGCCGTAAAATAACGACGGAAGCGCTCCGGTCCTAATTTTTGTTGAATAAAGGTTGCGCCTAAATTAAGTGATTGATTAAGGACTTCTTGCATGGGCACGACGCCACGGGCTTTACCGTCATAATTGCAGATCTTTTTTCTGTTTAAAGTGATACAACCTTGATCATCATAAGTTGTTTCTTCCGTGATTACTCCCGCGTCAAGACCAGCGGCCATTGTTAATGGTTTAAGAATTGAACCCATTTCATAAACTTTTTCAACCAACGGATTGGTCAAAACGGCCAAATCACCTTGTCTTTGGCTGGGGTCAAAATCGGGCCAGGCCGACAAGGCGAAAATTTCGCCAGTTCGAGGGTCAATAATTATTCCACCAAAGCTGTCCGGTTGCCATTTTTTCTTAGTTTGAGCCAATTCTTTCTCTAGCAATTTCTGAACGATTGGTTCAATCGTGGTAACAATATCACCCTGACTATCGTTTTCACTTTTAGTTAAAGATTTACCTAACCCAGAAAATAATTCGACGAAAAAATTAGCGAAAGTTGTTTCATCTCGACGAGACAGAATTTTATCGTAAGAACGTTCTAGGCCGTAACGACCGGCCAAAATGTCACCTTGATAACCAATTAGGCCAACAGTGTGAGCGGCGGTTGAGCCCATGGGATAAGAACGGATTTTCTGTTTATATAAATTTAGCCCTTTGATATTTAATTGCTTAATCTGATCGGCCGTTACTTGGTCAACCTTGGTCGCAATTTCTTCATAGGGATCATCTATTTTTGTCGCACTCTTGATAAACATATCATGGTCGAGTGGTAAAATTTGGTTTAATTTTTCATAAATTTCTTCAGTTTTTGCCCCAGCCGTAGGTAATTGTCTGGGATTAAGAGCTACGATATAAGCGGTCCTTAACCCCGCCAAAGAAAAAATCGTTCCGTCGCGTTTTTCGGCCAGAATACTGCCACGATCAAAAACACCGACGCTTGGTTGGAGATATTGACGATCGGCCAAGTCGGTATAATAATCAGCTTGAATTACTTGAATAAAAAAGAGTCGGCTAACAAATAAAAGGGCCACCACAAAAATGACCAAACATAAAATTCTAATTCTCAAAATACTAGACTTCATTATCAGTTACTAGCAAAACCAACTGGACGATCCTTGATGGCGAAATTAGCTCGGCCGGTCGCATCCAAAAAGCCGAGGGACTTAGCCAATTCCAACGTAATCTTATTTGATCTCGCCATATAGTCAACTTCAAGTGTCGAAACGTCGGCTTCCAACTGGGAAATTTTTTCTTCATTATCTCGACGCTCAGCCACGGCAAAGACTGAACTCTTGACCAAATAAACATAACCCCCGGCGAGAGCCAGTCCAGCAATGATTATTATTAATCTTAATTTCTTTTCCCAGGTCATATTGATTGTTTAAATTTGTTAAATTATTTTTTGGATTACCCGCAATTGAGCACTACGCGAACGTGGATTGGCTAAAATTTCAGCTCCAGTCGGTTTAATTGCTTTCTTGTTGACTAATTTACCACTCCCCTCAGTCACTTTAGTTTTAAAAATTTTTTTAATCGTCTTCGCTTCCAAGCCATGGAAGGAGAGGGCAGCAACCCTCCCCCCATCACTTAATTTCTCCCAAGCACCGTCCAACCCTTCTGACAAAGCCCCAATTTCGTCATTAACCGTAATCCGTAAAGCTTGAAATGTCTTAGTGGCAAAATGAATTCGACCGTGACGCAACCTGGCTGGTAACACTTTTTCAATTATTTCAATTAAATCAAAGGTGGTCGCAATCGGTTTTTCGGCTCTCGCTCGGATAATGGCGTTAGCAATTTTTCTGGCCGATCGCTCTTCGCCATAACCGTAGATAATATCGGCCAAGCTTTCTTCACTCCAATTATTAACAATTTCTTTGGCCGTCAGTGTTTCTTTTTCGATCTGGGGATTAAAGGTCATTAATAATGACTCATTTTTTTGGAAAGTAAAACCCCTTTCTGATTTGTCAAGTTGCTCTGAATTTAAGCCTAGGTCAAATAAGACTTTATCAATTTTTTCAATCCCCTCTTTGGCTAAAGCCGATTTAAGATTACGGAAATTAGTATTTATAAAAATCATTCGGCTCGAGATATTTTGAAGATTTTCTTTAGCTTTGGCTAATAATTCGACGTCAGCATCAAAACCGATTAAAGTCCCTCTCTGACCTAGTCGTTTGGCCATTTCTTTAGCATGACCACCTAAACCTAAGGTGGCGTCAACGATCGTTTCTCCCTCTTTGATATCCAGTAGCTCAATTGTCGGTTGTAAAAGAACTGGTACGTGCATACTAAAACATTCCAATTTCATTTAAGCGTTCGGCCAGCACGTCGGCCTGCTTCTCCACTCTATCGATATTTTCTTTCCATTTTCGTTCATCCCAAATTTCAATCCGATTATTCAAACCAACAATGACCACCCGATTTTTTAAATCAGCAAAAACCTTAAGATGATCAGGGATCAGGACACGTCCCATGGTATCAATCCCCACCTCGAAGGCGCTCCCTAAAATAAAACGACTAAAACTGCGCGCCGCGCTTTGAGTCATTGGTAATTTATTAAGTTCGATGGAAGTTTTTTTCCAGCCTTCCAGAGTATAAGCAAAGAGACAATTGTCGAGACCCTTGGTGATGACTAATTTTTTGCCAACCTCGCGACGAAAAGAAGCTGGCATCGAGATGCGTTTCTTATTATCAATGATGTGTCTAAATTCGCCTATTAACATATTCCACTTTATCCCACAACATAGATATTTTACCCCACTAAACTCCACTTAACAACAAGCTTTCCCCACTAAAAAAGTGGATAAAAAGTGGATAACTAAAAACCCTCGGCTAATTCCCAGGGTAAAACAAGAAAAATCTGTGAACTAATTATTTGGGTCTCATTAACGGAAAGATTTGGGCTTCGCGCATTGATTTATTGGATAGGAAAGCAAAGACTCGCTCACTCATGCCAAAACCGCAAGCCGGTGGCATGCCATACTCAAGCGCTTCAATAAATTCTTCATCTTTTATTTGCGCTTCCTCATCACCAGCTTCGCGTAATTTGGTTTGTTCATTAAATCGAGCTAATTGGTCAAGTGGGTCATTAAGTTCGCTATAACCATTACCTAATTCCGAGCCGGCAATAATTGGTTGAAAACGTTGGGCCAGTCGTGGATTTTTTTCATCACGTTTGGCCAGTGGTGAAATTTCAATCGGCAAACCAACTAAAAAACCTGGGCCGGCAATTTGCCGACGGCAATATTTCCACAAATTATCAATGCCTCGGGTAAGATTAAAACCCTTCTTATCATAATCAATCTTCAATTCTTTAAGTTTGGCCTCGATCTCTGATAAAGTCGTTTTTAGGACATCAATCCCCGTTATTTCTTTGACGGTATCGCAAAAATTATAACGTTCCCATTTTTTATCCAAATCAACCTTAAATTCACCGATGGTAAATTGAAGTGTCCCAAAAACTTTCTTGGCCACTTGCTTAAAGAGTTCTTCCACCAACTGCATCCCCTTTTCATAATCGGCATAGGCCAAATAAAATTCCATTTGAGTATAGTCCTGTAAGTGTTCAGTATCCATCCCCTCATTTCTAAATTGCCGGCCAATTTCAAAGGTGCGATCAAAACCAGCAACCAATAATCTTTTTTGCCAAAGCTCCCCGGTCGAAATTCTCAAGGAAACATCCAGATCAAGAGCATTATGGTGAGTAATGAATGGTTTGGCATCCGCCCCACCAGCGGTGTTTTCCAAGATTGGAGTTTCGACTTCAATAAAATCTTTGGCCAACAAAAAATTACGTACCGCTTGCCAAAATTCTCCCCGTTTAATCACCATTTGACGAACTTCGTCGTTAAAGAGAATATCAAGATAGCGTTTACGTAAACGTTCTTCGGTATCCTGTAAGCCGGACCATTGGTCAGGTAAGGGTCGGAGGCTTTTTGTTAAAATTTTCCAACCGGCCGCTTGAATCGTCTTCTCTCCCCGCTTAGTGGTAATCAACTTGCCCGTAATTTGAATAAAATCGCCAATATCGATTGTGTCGACAAATAATTCAAATTGCGAACCAAGTTTATCTTCTTTCAGCAACACCTGTAAACGAGCTCCGCCTTCAACTAAATCAATAAAAATCAACCCTCCTTGACGACGTAAGGCCATAATCCGACCACCTAAAGTGATTTCTTTATCTTTGGTAATTAAATTATCAAAATCTGAGAGGACTTTTCCCAGACTGATATTAATCTCCGTTTGTGCTGGATAAGAATTGTAGCCGGCGGATTTTAAAATTTCCAGTTTCTTAATTCGTTCTTTTCTCAATTCTTCA
>CAZRQY010000022.1:0-7155 GCA_964602495.1 uncultured Candidatus Saccharibacteria bacterium | reverse complement strand
GCAAATATAGTTTTAGCAGCTGAAGAAGGCAGAGGAATTTATAAGACAATCAAAAAAGTCACCCTGTATCTTTTTGCCACGGGCGCTGGAGAAGTGCTGGCCATTGCCGGCGCGCTTGCTTTAGGATATCCATTACCTCTTCTCGCTGCTCAAATTATCTGGCTCAATTTTGTCACAGATGGCTTCCTTGATGTTGCCCTCGCCATGGAGCCAAAAGAAAAAGGACTATTGCAAGGAAAATTTGAGCAGCCAAAAAAATGGCTTGTTGATGGACTCATGGCGCAAAGAATGTTTTTGATGGCATTACCGATGGCCATTGGAACACTTTATCTTTTTAGCAGATACTTTGAAACTGACCTTACTAAAGCTCTAACAATATCACTCACGACGCTTGCTGTGTTCCAATGGTTCAATGCTTGGAATTGCAGATCCGAAAGCAAATCCATTTTCCAAATGAATCCTTTTTCCAACAAATTTTTGGTAGGCGCGACAATGGCTGTTATTTTCCTTCAGATATTTGCAGTCTATAATCCATTTATGCAAAAAGTTTTAAACACCACATCACTCTCGCTTTCGGAATGGCTTATCATTATTTCGGTCGCGGGGTCAATCATTCTGGTCGAGGAGATACGAAAATTCTTTTACCGAAGAAAGGCCTCAATATTTCTTAACCCAATAAAGCGCTAGTCGTTTACCCTTGCACTTCAGGTCGTCAATTATCTTTTCAAGAAGTCCTCCATTTTTCTCATAAATTATCCCAGGGCCAGGTTGTAATTTAAGTAGATCGCAAAAGTTACCCACAGTAAATAAGGAAATAAAAGCCAGCCGGCCCGGCGGTCGATTTTTTTGAAAACCAGCAGGGTAAAAAGAATGAAAAACCAGAGAGGGATAATTTCTAACAAAGCCCAAGATGGTCGTTGTAGATAAAAAAATAAATTTGACCACCAAACATTAAGAATTAATTGGGTGGTAAAAAGCAGATAGGCCAGGCGTTTTTGAGGGTGTTCAATTTTTTGCCAGACTAAACAAAGAGCAATCCCCATTAAAATAAAAAGTATGATCCAAACAACTGAGAAGATCCAATTAGGTGGAGTCAGGGCTGGTTTGATCAAGGCCTCATACCAGCCACTTTTAATGGTTGGATTGGTAAAGAGTGAACCAATTAGACCAGCGAGTAAGGGAATGGCGAGCGAAATGGGAAGTTTAAGGTATTTCATTTGTGACCCCATTGTATGGCTTTCAGAACTAGTTGGTCAAGGGGAATATATTAAAACAGCCATTCAAGAATTGGGGCAATTGGTATCATAAACTGAGATACTCTCACACTGGCAGATTTGGTTTATTGATTGTCTTTTGTTAGACGACATTACTTCCTCCGTTGGCTGGAGAGAGGGAGTTAGAACCGCTAAATTACACGTATCTTCTTAAAATTTCTTCCTTCCAGCCCAGTGAATGCCACTGGCTCCCAGGTGGCTTTTGTTTTTTCAATTTGCGAAAGAGAGAGGATTATTTCGATAAAGCTATCTCTTCGTCTCTGAAGTGCTCCGACTCCAACCCAAAAACGAACAATTGATGTCTTAGTGCTTCCAATCGGTATAACGTTTGGCTCGAAGAACACGGTAAAAGCGGTTATGTTTTCGTTTACATACAACGTTCTTACATGTTGCTTACGTTCTTGGAGATTGTAGTAAGCATAGTGACGCAAATTTACCTTTTCTCGCCACTCCGGATCGTCGGTTTGTCCCGAGACAAGGTTTACGTTCATTTCAATAGAGCGTCGAACTGTATCGGACAGCGGTAGTGGATTTTTGACCCGGGCTTGTTTCAACGTCTCCATTTCAGCCGCAAGTTCAGTCTCAAACGTCTCCACGTTCTCGTACCGTGATCTCTCAAAGAAAACTTCAAAATCCATATTTGACGGAATCCACGGCTTTATAAACTTTAGTATCTTGTCGAAACTTTTGCCATAGTCGACGAGATCACTCTCAGGGATGTTGTTGAGTTTACTGATGACCACTTCTTCGGACCAAAAAGTGAAAATAACTCCTTGAGGGTACAAGGCGCAGACCGGCTTGAGCCAGCGGACAAAGTATATGATAGAAAACAGCTCGGCCCAATCCGGTTTTGGCGCTTCTTCAAGGCGCCATAATTTATACCCCCCGAAAGGAAACACAATTTTTATCGGCTCCTTGTTCGTAATGTTTTTTTCGATTGCCGCTCGAATAATTTTTTGGTTTTTCTCAGGAATGGAGAACTTTCTGAATTTTTTTGACATCAAGGCGGTCAAAACGACATCTGCCATCTCAGCGTCATCCTTTGGCCTTAAGGCAAGCGACAGGGGTGCCTTGAGAGCGTTGAGTTGGGATAAAATATATTCCTGCGCATTCATGGAGATGCGGGTAGGAATTGAACCTATGTATCCTGTCTTGCGACAGGCGCCTGAATCCGTCTCGGCTACCGCATCGAGGTAATTATAGCAGGGATGATTTATAGAGAGAAGTTCTACGTCCTAACTGAGGTACACAAAAAGTCATTGAAAAATAACGAGAAAGAGTACTAGTGACCCTACCGGGAATCGAACCCGGATTACCGGCTTGAAAAGCCGATGTCCTAACCGTTAGACGATAGGGCCAAGTTTAACTATTTTTTCTTTCAAGATTCTTTGAGACTTAATCTTTTTCTCTCGCTGTCTTGCCTGAGTAATATTATCTAATTTCTCATAATAAACAAGGGTTAAAGGTCTTTTTGATTTAGTCGATTTTACTCCACCAGAATTATGAACGCTAACTCTTTTTTCAAGACTTTCGGTTGAGCCAACATAATACCATTCAATATTATTGCTTTTCAAAATATAGACAAAGGACATATTTTAACATTCTAACCGTTACCTGCCTGCGCAGGCAGGGACGATAGGGCCAAACTTATTTTACCAAAACTTGACGTCAGCAATATATCATTTTTTTTGAAAAATTACCAAGAAAATGTTAAAATTCTTCTCGTTTAGGAGGAGTGGCTGAGTGGTTGAAGGCGCCCGATTCGAAATCGGGTGAGGGAGCAATCCCTCCGTGAGTTCGAATCTCACCTCCTCCGCCTTCGCTCGCCGAAGCGGCGAGCTACGGCGGACAAAGTTCCGCTAAAATTGAAACCAAATGCTGAAGTTTGACCCTCGGGCTCTATTATGCCAGAATGCAAAAGGATCAAAGTGATCTTTGTAATTGACAGCGTGTAGCACAACAACTAAGGAGAAATCGATCATGGGAACGGAGATTCCGAAAGGCAACGGCGATAATATCGCCACTGTCGATCTGGCTCCGGACCAGGTCGATCTAAATGAGATTAATAAAGTCGTCACCGATGACTTCAACCGGGAAATGCAGGAAGAGTTGAGAAGAAAGCTTGGCGACCCCGATTATGACGCCTGGATTATCGGTCCGGGAATCATTTTTGGTCTCCGGGCGACTGACTCGACGGATCAACCAGCGGGAATCGTTTATGCTCCGGGACCATTTATCTCGGGGTGGTTGGGCGATCCCAAGAGGAAGTATCTTTCGGCGCTTCAGACAGCATTTAGCGACCGAGGGATCAGTAATTGGGAATTCGTCATCGACGAGGGTCTCTGTGATCAGGCCAAAAAAGTTTTTCTGCCGGTACAACAATACTTGCCTGGTCCAGGTATGCCAACAGGAGAAATGCCGCAAACCAAGAGAAAAAAGCCTGGCGGCGACTTTCAGCCCGGTGAACCACCGGCGATCACAGTTGACTTTGAGGATTTTGTTCCCGGGGGTAACATCAATCAAGTGGCCTTGGCTGCTTGCCAGGAAGTGTCCAAATCTCGGAAAGAAAAACCTGACTTCACCAACCTCATTCTGTGTGGGGCCAGGGGGGCAGGTAAGAGCCATCTTCTTCACGCGGCCCTCAAATCCATACGGGGAATTGATCCAACGGTGGAGGTTTTCTGTACCGATGGAAGAACTTTTCAGACGTTATACTCGTCATTTTTCGCGGGTGGTAACGGTGGTCTGTCGGTCGACGAAAGACGCTTGAGGATCTTCAAGGGGCGTCTTCTGGTGGCAAAGATTTTGGTGATTACCAACATTGATGCGACCACTTCAGGAGCGAAGGGAACGAGAAGAGAGTTGGCCGAAGCGATCAAGTTTGTTCTTCGAAAGAAGGGCCGAGTTCTGATTTCGCTTCAGAATCCAATTCCTGAAGACGAGGGTGAGGGTGTCGACTTATTTGGTCAAGAATTATACGAGGCAATGAGAGGAATTCAAACATTTCGGGTGGAGAAGATCTCCCCGGAGTGGTACCCCGACGTTGCCAAAGTTTTTCTTGCCAGACATTCGACGCGAGCGTTGACGGCCAAGGGAAGTGAACCGGACGATAGTCTACGCCCTCAAGTCGTGGATTGGGTGGTGAAAAGAACCCTGGACCTCTCTCTTCTCCTTAGCCGGCTCGGAACGGTTTCTTTTCTTCAGGGAAGTGGAGTAAATGGTCATCGCGTGACCCTAAAGGAGGCTCAAGAATTGCTTAGACTTCCTCCTAGCGCCGATGATCTAATCTCCTTGATCCTAGAAAGGGATCCTGATCTTCGGCGGGAATCTCGGGAACAGAGAATTATCCCTGAGCCAGTTCTCGACCTTGCTTGCTATCTTGCCGAAGCGGTTGTCGGACTTGATCCAGAACAGATTGCCGACTGGTTTTATTCAGGAACTCTTCGCCCCATCGACAGAGTCGCTGGTGGTGTCTTGAGAATCAAGGGTGCTCTGGAACAATCAGAAGGAGGGCAATCAAAAATTGCTCGGCACCAATTAGGCGGACTCGTCGAGCAACTCCTTAAACGCTTCGCTCTTCCGGCGAAAGAACGCGGAGAGTGGAGTCTTCGACTTCGGGAATGGTCGCCTCCCGTTCCCGCCAAGAAAAAAAATCGTCGTCGCTGTCATAGTCGTAAGTCTTAACAGGGCTCTGGGTGCCATCGTGCACCAGAGCTCTTTAGTTTTTTAAAATCGAATATTCTTGATGGCTTAAATTAATAGTTTTTGTTATAGTCTCGTTATGTTAATTTTGATTGCTTTAATGGCGTTTGTTTCAGTTTTTGCCGGTGGTCTTTTAGCTTTTCGATTTAAAGATAAACTCCATTTAGTTTTGGGTTTTTCGGCCGGAGCCGTGATTGGTGTCGCTTTTTTCGATTTATTGCCGGAAGCAATTGAGTTGAATGAAAATCTTTTTACTATTTCGGTGACAACTTCACTCGTGGCCCTAGGTTTTGTTATTTATTTAATTTTAGATCGCTTTCTCTTTCTTCATAGTCATGAAGAAGAACATTGTGCCAATCCTCATCATCAAGAAAAAAAATCTTTATCAGTCCTAATTCTGGCGATCCATAGCTTTATTGATGGCTTGGCCGTTGGCCTCGCCTTTCAGGTCTCAACCGAAGTTGGTTTTATTTTAGCCGTGGCGGTGTTGTCACATAATTTTTCGGACGGCTTAAATATCGTTGGTTTAACTTTGAAAAATGGCGGTGATAAGAAAAAAGCCAGGCGTTGGCTCTTGATTGCCTCAACTGCTCCGGCTCTCGGTATTCTCTCAACCCTGTTATTTATTTTACCGGAAATTTGGCTAGGTCCGATTTTAGCTCTTTTTTGTGGCTTCTTTCTTTATATCGGTGCTTCCGAACTCTTACCCGAAAGTCATCATGGTCATTCAACTCGCTTAACAACCTTAATGACTGTTTTAGGATTGGCTGTTCTCTACCTGGTAATAAAATTAGCGGGCGTGTAAAAAATTATAGATGTCTTCGATGGCGTTAATGGCGTTACCGGCGGCGATATTGTTTTGGCGATAAAGAATATCGGTACAATCACCAGCCGCCCAAATGCCAACTTGCGAAGTGGTTTGATGAAGATGGTCAATTACAATTTCGCCATGCTCATTTAACTTAACAATATTTTTAAAAATTTCAGTATTAGCGACAAAGCCAATTTCAACGAAAATGCCGGTCACTGGTAGTTCGACAAGCTCACTATTATTTTTATCTTTATAAATTAAGCTTTTTACAAAATTTGCCTGCCCTGAGCTTATCGAAGGATCCCCCTTAATTTCAATTAACTCAACATTGTTGATCGCTTTGAATTTTGGATTTTGTAAAAGTTTGTCAATCGTAATTTGTTCGGCTCGAAAAGCAGGAGCCATTTCGAGTAAAGTCACATTTTGACAATAAGCTAAAAGTTGGCCGGCTGAATTGAAACCGGCATTACCACCACCGATAACCGCCACGGCCTGGTCAGCAAAGATTGGTCCATCACAAGAAGCACAATAAGTCAGACCCTTTTGTTCAAAAACATCAGCGCCTGGAACAATTAATTTTCGTCGAGTAGCGCCAGCCGTAATTAATACCGTTTTGGCCTCATATTCACCCTGGTCAGTTTTGACAGTAAAACCATTACCAATTTTTGCTAAGCTGATTATTTTTTCTGGTACTTTAAGGGTGAGAATTGGTCCTTCATAAGAACGCAAGTGAGTTTCAAGTTTTTTAGCTAAATCACGACCTGAAATATTTTGTTCGCCGATCCAATTTTGAATTTCCGGTGCCACCGAAGACTGACCCGCTAATTCTTGGGCGACCAAGAGAGTTTTTAATTTTTTTCGAGCGGCATAGATGCCAGCCGATACTCCGGCGGGGCCACCGCCGATAATGATCAAATCAAACATTTTTTATTTTATTTGGTTTTGGAACGGCGCAAGAAAGCGGGAATTGACGACCAATCATCATCTCCAAAATGGTCGTCCGACTTATTTTTATTAAGGCTTCCCAAACCGTTGTCACTGGCCGTTGTCTTAATCTCCGATTCTTTGACTTTTTTATCAGTCTCAACCTCGATTTTTGTTTTGATTGGTTCTTCTTTGGGAGTAGGGCCTTTTTGAGAATCAAGAGTTTCGATTATTTTAAAATCATCTTGTGATTTTTTACCATCGTTTGAAAAACCGCAAGCAATGACCGTGATCTGAACTTCATTTTTCTTCATCTTTTCATCCTTGATAGTACCAAAAATAACTTTAGCTTCTGGATCAATCGATTCGGTGATAGTTTTGGCAGCTTCCTGCAATTCAAAGAGGGTAACATCATCTCCACCAGCCACAGTAAAGAGAATTCCT
>CAZRQY010000021.1:0-7402 GCA_964602495.1 uncultured Candidatus Saccharibacteria bacterium | reverse complement strand
CCGGACCAATGCGCCCTTTGGAAAACAGAAATGCGTTTCGCACCACTTCTCGTGTGTCACAAAAAAACAATCATTTGGTCAAAGTCCTCTTTGTTCCTGGAGAATTATCGGATCCTAGAGAGGTTATGCCTTATCTTTTAAGACTCATGAAGACAGAAGGTCTAGACGTTTATTTAACTTTCCGCCCCTATCGCGATCGTTTTGAAAAATGGTTAAGAAAAAATAATCCCGAAATTATTGAGAGACTCGGTCAAGAAAGGATTCTTTGTGGTGACATAAGTGATGCTATTTCTAAATGTGACATCATCATCGGTTTTTATAGTACTGCTGTTCTTGAAGCCCTTTTGCAATTGAAACCGTTTGTTTTTTTTAATACTAACAAATGGGGAGATTATTTCGAACTGAAATCCTTTAACTCTTCACACAAGTTTTTTGCTGAAAATTTGACAGAATTGATTGAACTTATAAGACAAAATGTAAATATGCCGAAAGAGATTTTAAAAGAGCTTCAGATTAGGTTTTTTGGCGATCCTTATAAAAATGGAAGTAAATGGGTCGTTGAGCAAGTCGAAAAATCTCTCTTTGCCAACTTACAAGAAAAGTAGTACTATCCGGTTAGATTAAATTGTTTTTTTTGTCGTTTAACCCCTTCGTAGGGAGAAAAGGAGTTGAATATGAGTTTTCGTGTTCTTTTTGTTTATCCTAATTACCGGAGTGTGTCTTTGATACCTCCAGGGTTAGCGTTACTCTCTCGAATTCTGAAAAACGACGGGATCGAAGTTGAATTATTCGATACCACTGGGTACGAGCTTGATCCGGCTAGGGACTATGAGAAGCTTTCTCAACGGTCCTTAGCTTTCCAGTCGACACCTGGGTTTGTCTCGAAAAACGTCGGGCGTAATGTTTGGAATGATCTAAACAAGAAGATTGATTCGTTTGGGCCGAGTCTGATCGGACTTTCTTGTACAGAGAGTAACTTCTTGCTCGGTATCGAGGTAATCCAAAATATCAAACATCGTGAAGTGCCGGTGATTTTGGGAGGAATCTTTGCCACCTCAGCTCCACTTCGAGCTCTGTCTTTCTCCGAGATCGACATGGTTTGTGTGGGTGAGGGCGAAGTTACTCTCCTAGAGCTTTGTCGGCGGATGGAACAAGGGAGGTCGTTTCGGGATGTCCCCGGTCTCTGGCTTAAGGATATTGACGGTTCAACCACAAAGAATCCGTTACCCCCACTCGTTAATTTGGATGAAAACCCATTTGACTTTGATCTCGGCCTTTTCGATCAAGAAAGGCTTATTCGGCCGATGGACGGAGCGCTCTACCGGATGGCGCCGGTCGAAACGGCCAGAGGTTGTCCTTATCGTTGTACTTTTTGTAATTCCCCAGGTCAACCCGTTCGAAAGAAATCTCTTTTAAGAGTCCACGAAGAGTTGTTGTATTACAAGAAGACTTTTTTGGTAGAGTACATGTTCCTTTGGGCGGACACCTTCTTGGTAATGTCGCGACGAGAACTCGATGAGTTTTGCGAACTTTATCAAGATATTGCTCTACCCTTCTGGATTCAAACGAGAGTCGAGACTGTAAGTGAAGAAGTCTTCAAAAAGCTTCAGCGAGTAGGTTTGCACAGGGTTGCTTTTGGTATCGAGAATGGGGACGAACAATTTCGTCGGGAGAGAATGAAGAAAATGTTCACTAACGAGAAAGCGGTGAAAAAGATCCAGATTGTCGCTGATCTGGGGATTTCTCACAATACTAACAATATGGTGGGTTATCCTCATGAAACGAGAGAAATCGCGATGCAGACAGTCAGACTCAACACTCGTTTCCCAAAGGCAGACACCAATTGCTTTATCTTCGCTCCTTACTACGGCACTGAAGCTCGAAACGAAGCGGTTAGGGCGAGGTTTATGGATCCAGAAACAATCGCTCCAGGCAATGCGGAAGATTCCATCCTAACCATGCCACAATTCACCAAAGAGGATATTCGGGGATTTAGGCGTTGTTTCGTCTTGTACGTGAAGTTTCCTGAGTCGCGCTGGCCCGAAATTCGAAAAGCCGAAAATGATGATGAGCTTTTCTCTAAACTTCAGCACGAGTATTGGGAGACTTTCTTCGAGCCAGGGATCAAATTCTAGTTCGTTCCACAGTCTCGCCCCAGATTTCTCGGGGGCGGGACTGTTTTTAATAATTCGCTATTCGTTAAATAAATACAATCTTCTCTGGCACTAGTATATTGAAGAAATTTATCGAGATCATTCCACATGTCATATTTTTCAATTTCCCATGAGTGGCCCCACAAATGAAAAACCCCTCCGTCTTTTTTGGCGATATCAAAAGTGGTTTTTGTTGCACTTAGCCATGAATACATCGAATGTGTTGATACACCAAGTTGCTTAAGATTGGAAGCTCTCTGAATGTACGGTTCAAGGAGCTTTCTTAAATAATACCGTTTTCCCTCCAATTTGCGGAAGGGGAATGGATAAACCTGAGTGGTTGTATTTATGCGAAACGGATAAATAGGAAAATTAAGAAAGCCTAAACTGGTGGTGCGTGCTCCTTTGAAGCCGGCCTCTTTTACTGCTAAGGTTACTGAATCGTCAAAAAGTCCCTTAGGGTAGCAAAACATTTTTACTTTCGAATCAAGTATTTCTTCCAACCACTGTTTGCTTCCGTCTATTTCCTCTCTCTTTTTTCCCGGTGATAGCTCGCGGAGATCTGGATGGTTTAGCGTATGCGCTCCGACCTCATGTTTTAGGCTAAGCTCTTTTATTTCTTCGTCTGACAAACGGTTTGGCCGGCAATTTTTAGCGATATAAAATGTTCCCTTGATCCCATAATGAGTCAAGAGATCAGATAATCGTTTATCTAAGATGTCGCCATCGTCCCAACTGGTTGTTATTTTAAGCATGTTTACGTGCGATTAAAAGATAACCATGAGTAAATAACTTATTGGCCCGGCTCTTATCTTGTCGATCAAGCCAAAGAGCCCAAGTGCCCAAAATCTTTAACCAGAAACTGAATATACGAGAGAACCATTTTTTATTTGCTCTAAGCCGTTCAATCCAGTAGCGAGCTTTAAGTTGCTCCATTACGCTCCAATATCCGCCACGGCCTTCTAACGTTTCTACTAATAAGTTGGCGTCTTCGGCCAGATGACGCAAGCTGTGTTTGGTAAAACGCCAAAAATCATATGGCTCATCGTGAAGGGAGTCAAAAAGACTCTCTGTGAGCAAGATAACGCCATCTGGTTTTAAAACTCGATAAAATTCGCTAAAAGCCCTAGATAGTTCATAGACATCACCCAAAACTTGAGTACATACGATAGAATCAAAGGTGTTGTTTGGAAAAGGAATTGCTTCCACCCTTCCAACTACGTCAACATTTTTTCCCGGTTCGATGTCCATTTTGACATATTTGTCAAAACGAAAGAGGTCTTGATAGCGAGGAAGATTGCCAGCGCCGACATCAAGGACTTGCCCTCGTACCAAATCGGCGTAGCGTTTGATTTGTTTTCGCAATTCTATTCGGCCTGTTTTGTAAATGTAAGACATAGTTAGTTTCCAAGAGGATGTTTAACAAAGTAATAGATCAAAAGGCTATTAAAAGATCTCATAATGACGTGAGTTACAATAAGACCCATGAGCCCAAATCGGGGAAGTAGTATAAAAAAGAGTACTATCTGGACAGCAGGAGCAATAAACCGTTGTAAATATAACTCCCTCGTCTTCTTGTGGGCCTGCAAGGTTTCATTAAATACAGTACCGGAAATTGCTAAAAGAGTAAGGGAATAAATTTGTGAATATAAAATGGAGTCAAGATATTGAGGGTAGAAAAATTTATAAAAATAGGGAACCAATAACATATACACACCAGCTAGACCAAGAGCATAGATAGTAAGTAAGAGGGCCTTACGGGGAGTGGATTTTTGCAATTCCTCAAAAGATTGTTCGCTTAATTTCGGAAGAATCAATGAGCTGAGTATTTTTTTTCCTCCCTGAAGTTGTTCAACGGGGGCAATGGCAAAAGCATAAATCGCTAGAGGAACTGCGCCAAGATAGTGAAAGATAAGAATTTTATCAAGATTATTGGCTAAATTGCCAATAATATCCATAGCGGTTAAGTGTTTACTATAAGAAGTAAGCTCGGGGTCTTCTTTCTCGTTTTTGTTTTGACGGGAATGAGTAGTCACATAGTAGAGAAATAGTGGCACGAGGGCATTAATGGAAAAATAAACGATGATGATGACCAGAAGATTTTTGGTCAGGAAAAGAGTTGTAATAAGGGCGATTGCCGGTATTGTATTATGAATCATGCCATAAAATGAACTTCTTTTAAAATCCTTTTTTCCTGCCAGATAGGCACCATACAAACGAGCACTAGTAGAAACTGGCAACAAAATCCCCATTAATAAAAATGAGACGGACAAAATTAGATTATGGTGCAGATAATAATAAACGCTAAGAGCGACTCCTCCAAGAAGTATCCCTAGACTCCATTTTAAATTGGTCCGAAAACCTCGACGAAGAGAGCTTCCAAATCCTCTTGCGACTGATTGAATAACTGAGGTGCTTAGCCCAGTAAGGGAAAATATTCCCATTATCCCAGCTATTGAAAGGATAAATTTGTAAGTACCGAATGACTCTTTCGGAAAGAGGTTGGCAAAAGCGATGGAAATTAAAAAACCTGATATCATAGCAATACCCTGACCTAAAACAAGCCAAAAACTTCCCTTGGACAGGTAAACCACGTCAGTTTTCAGGTATTTCTCGCTCCAGCAGAGTAGAGGGTATAGGTGATTTTTTAACTTGTTTATCATCTCAGTTTCATCGGTTATCTTAACCCAAAAGCAGTCTTTCTTCTAGTACCAACTATTTTTTTATGTTATATTTGCTCCATATGCAAACTAACAAAACTTTACGCTGGGTTGTTTGGGTTGGTCTTTTTATTATCCCCTTTCTTCCTTTGTTGGTGGCTAGTAATTCTTTTTTCCCATTTATTACTGGCAAAAACTTTGTTTTTCGGACTATCATTGAAATTGTTTTTGCTCTTTGGTTAATTTTAGCCTTGCGCGACAAAGATTATTTACCGAAAAAATCTTATCTCCTTTATTCAGTTTTGGCTCTCTTAATAGTAACGGGACTAGCGACGTTCTTTAGTGAAAGTCCTTATCGCAGTTTTTGGTCTAATTATGAACGAATGGGTGGGTTAGTTAGCTTATTGCATCTTGGCGGTTATTTTGTGGTTTTAATTTCTGTTTTAAAAAAGAAATTGGAATGGTTTTGGCTGGCTAATACAGCCCTGATCGCTAATTGGCTAATTGTTATTTATTCATTCTTGCAATTAGCCGGCCAAGCTGTTATTCATCAGGGTGGGGTTCGTCTTGATGCTACTTTGGGCAATGCCACTTATTTGGCCGTTTATCTTTTATTCACCATTTTCATTTCGGCTTATTTATTTTCATCGGTCAAAAACATTAGCGTAAAGGTTCTTTATGGCCTAACTATTCTGGTTGATTTATTTTTACTTTATCACACGGCGACACGGGGGACAATTCTCGGTTTATTAGCTGGCTTAATTATTTTTGCTGGCTTAATTATTTTAAAAGGATCTAAAATTCAAAAACAATGGGCCGGCGGGGTAATGATCATGATAGCTGTTTTAATTGGCGGATTCTTTGCTTTTAAAAATGTTCCCTTTGTTCAAAATAGTCCGGTTTTATCTCGTTTTGCTAACATCTCAATGACTGAAGCGACGACCCAGTCTCGGTTTCTGATTTGGAAGATGAGTTGGCAAGGGTTTCAGGAACATCCCGTTCTCGGTTGGGGACCAGAGAATTATTCACAGGTTTTTGCTAAATATTATGACCCGGCCATGTGGCGCCAAGAACCATGGTTTGATCGTTCACATAACGTTTTCTTTGATTGGCTAATTGATGCTGGTCTGCTTGGTTTATTAGCTTACCTCTCAATTTTTGTTTCAGCTATGTATTATCTCTGGTTAGCTAAAAATAAATTTAACTTGAATCTCGTCGAAAAAAGTTTATTGACTGGTCTGTTGGCTGGATATTTCTTTCAAAATATTTTTGTCTTTGATAATTTGATCAGTTATCTCTATTTCTTTGCGGTCATCGCGTTTATTCATTTTGGAGTGACTGAAGAAGAAAAGAGTCCGGAATTAAAAGTAAAAAATAATTATCAAGTCAATAAAAAGAATTTAGCTTCAACTGGGCAAATTACTTTGGGAACAAATGTTGCTTCGGGAATAATAATTATTATTTTAATCCCCACTCTTTATTATATTAATTATAAACCCTGGCAAGTTTCGCAGGACCTGATTCAAGCGATCCACCCGCAAACGACCTTAGACCAAAGTCCGATTACCTTTCAGAAAATTTTTAATCAAAATACTTTTGGTTCCGGCGAAGCCCGAGAGCAATTGGTTAGTAAGACGATTAACATTGTAAATAATCCACAAGTCCCCGATGAATTAAAGAGTCAGTTCGTTAAATTAGCCGATGATCAAATAAAAATTCATTTAGCCAACTTCAATCAAGATGCCCGTTCCTATCAGTTCTTCGGTTCGTTTATGTCTGCTATTGGTAATTCTGAACAAGGGTTTGATTATTTATTTAAAGCGAAGATGCTTTCTCCTAAAAAGCAACAAATTCTCTTTGACTTAACTGGCGCTTATGTCCGAGTCGAGAACGCGACTGGGGCGTTAGCGACAGCGAAAGAAGCTTATGATCTTGACCCAGCCTATACCGATGCGCGCAAACTTTATGCTTTGGTCTTATTAATGACGAGTCAAAATAAATTGGCGCAAGAAATTTTGACGCCGATCAAAAATTCTCCGAGCTATTACGAAGATGATCGCTTTTTAGATTTCTATCAACAATCAGGTAATCAAGTGGCGATTCAAGAAATAAATTCTCTTCGCGCTAATAAAAAATAAAATAAAAACTTTCTAAAAATTTTTTTATTAAGTTATCCACAACTTTTTACAAAAAAGCATTGTCGATAGTTTATTTTTGGAGGATAATTATAAATAAGAGTAACAACGTTGATTAAAGGTCGAATGTTGTTCGTCCTCTTTAATAAGGTAAAATAAAAAAGTAAAAATTATGGCAGCAAAGAAAAAGGCTAAGAAAGCCAAGAAGGTTAAGAAAACTAAGAAGGTTAAGAAAACCAAGACAGTTAAAAAAACCAAGAAGGTTAAGAAAGCTAAGAAGAAGAAATAATTTAACTTCTTTTCTCTAAAGTACACCAAAAAAACCCCGTCGGCACCAAAACCGACGGGGTTTTTTTCTGTTTAAGATGTGTTAAGATATAACGATATGTCAGTTTTGTCTAGAATTCTTGGCTCGCCGAGTGACCATTATGTTAAAAAGATGGGAAAATTGTTG
>CAZRQY010000020.1:0-7835 GCA_964602495.1 uncultured Candidatus Saccharibacteria bacterium | reverse complement strand
GACGAGGTTCTCAAATTGCGCGACCTGGTTAAATTTTTATTTACCAACGATAGTGTCTTTGCTAATTGGTTAGCCGAGGCGGAGATCAACGAAGCGGAATTAATTGGTGCTGTTGGTTGGGTTGTTTATGAAATTGAATATGGCGAATATCGCAAGCGCTGGTGGAGTGAAAGTAATTTGGCAAAATTACCGGGAATTGCTAAGGATTGGGGTTTTGGTAATACCCAAACCCTTGATAAGTATAGTTGGGACTTACTCTATGGACTTGGTTATTCTTCTAGTGACCATGAATATTCTGATCGGACTGACGAAATTATTCAAATCGAAAATATTTTGGCCAAACAAAAAGAAGCTAATGTTTTTATTGTTGCCGATTCAGCCAGTGAACGCTTGGATGTTGTTTGGCATCTGGTCAGACGGATTCGAGATAGAATTACTTCATCAGCCCTTGAACATAAGCGACCAGTTCTTTTTAATACGGCAGTTTTTCTCGCCCATTTTAAAGATAAATCACTACTAGAAACTGAATTATTAAAAATTTTGGACGAAGCTGGGCGGGCTGGTAATATTATCTTAGTTTTTGATAATTTTGCCGGCTTACTTAAAGGGACGACCGCCTTGGGGACTGATTTTACTAGTTTGATTTATTCAGCACTAACGGCCAATTCGATTCAAATCATTGGTCTATCAAGTAATGACGACTTTCATCATTCTCTTGAAACGAATGCTACCTTAATGACGACTTTTGACAGGATTTTTATTCGACCCTTACCCGAAGAATCGGTTATCCACAATCTTGAACAAACGGTTTGGCAAATAGAAAAGAAAAATCGCATCTTCTTTACTTACCCAGCGCTATTAGAAATTGTCCGCGATGCCAACCGTTATTTTACTGAAAGTGATTCTGGCGATAAGGCAGCAGACTTATTGGTGGAAATCATCCCTTGGGCTCGCAGTCGCAATTATAAAGTGATTGGTCAAACTGAAGTTGAAGAAATGGTCCGAACCAAAACTGGCATTCCCATTGGCCAGCTTCAACCGGCGGAACGAGAGAACCTGATGTCGCTCGAAAAAAATCTTCATCACCGTGTGGTTGGCCAGGACGAAGCAATTATTTCAGTTAGCAACGCTTTGCGTCGAGCGCGGGCTGGAGTGCGCAATGTCGAACGGCCGATAGGTTCATTCCTTTTTCTGGGACCGACCGGGGTCGGAAAAACGGAAACTAGCAAAGCCTTGGCTGAGGTGATGTTTGGCCAAGATACCAAAATGGTCCGTCTTGATATGTCTGAATATCAAACAGCTGATGCTGGGGACAAACTTATTGGTTCCTTTTCTACTGGTCAGCCGGGGATTTTGGCTGATTTAGTGCGAGAAAATCCCTATGGTGTTCTTTTGCTTGATGAATTTGAAAAAACCAATCCTGCGGTTCTCAATATTTTCCTCCAAATTTTAGACGAGGGCTTCTTCTCAGACAATTCAGGTAAAAGAGTTAATTTACGTAATCTTATTATTATTGCGACTTCAAACGCTGGTGCCGAGCTCATTTGGCAAATGGTCAGAGCTGGAATCAAACCGCAAGACAAAGTTGATGACCTGATTAATCATGTTGTTGAAAAAGGAATTTTCAAACCGGAATTGCTTAATCGATTTGATGCTGTTGTTGTTTTCCATCCACTCCAACCGGATGAACTTAATCAGATTGCTCGTCTCATGTTAAATAAATTAGCTAAACGTTTGTTAACTCAAGGGGTCACCTTGGAAATTAATGACTCGGTGGTGAAAGCAGTAGCTGAATTGGGAGCCAATGAAGTTTTTGGCGCTCGACCAATGCAACGTTTTATTCAAGATAATATCGAACAACAAGTTGCTGATGCCCTCATTGGAGGAACGGTTAAAAGTGGTTCGGTCGTTGAATTTGTTACTTCAGATAAACAGCGACCAGTTTTAGCCGTTAAAAAATTATAAGATCTTTTGTTCGGTTTAGAAAACAATGTCTAAAAAATGGACTAGTAGAATTATCCTATCTCTAATTCTAGTTATTTTATTTTTGTTATTAATTTTAAATTATAATTTTGTTAGTTTAACTTTCTCTAGAAATTTTAATCAAATTTGGAATAGGTTGGGGACTGTCGAGTATTTTGCTTCTAATTACCCCCAAAAACAAGATTTAATTTATCAAGATTTGGCTGAGGTGGCGGGGACAATTAATTTTATTAGTCAGGATTTTGTCAATATTCCAAATCAGGGTAAGGCCATCTTGGCTGATCTTCAAAAAATGACTATCTTTCTTTATCAAGATGGCCAGGTAATAAAAAATTTTACCATTGTCTCGATCGGCGAGTCGGGTCTACCTTGGGAAACACCCCAAGGTCAGTTTAACGTTTTGAGCAAAGAAGAAAATCACCAGTCGTCCATTACTCAAGTTTGGATGCCATATAGCCTGCAATTTCTCGGTAATTACTTTATTCATGGTTGGCCTTATTATGATGATGGCACCTTAGTTTCTCTTGGTTATTCTGGCGGTTGTATTCGATTAAAAACGATTGATGCTCAGGAAATTTTTTCTTTTGTTGATCAAGGCACGCCCTTGATCATCGGTAGTAATAATTTGTCAAATAATTCTACTGGTCGTTATTTTCCTAAAAACAGAAATCTTTTACCATTGGTTACTGCTGAAAGTTATCTGGTGGCTGACCTTGATAACGGGGCTACTATTGTCAAAAAAAATAGTCGTAAACTTTATCCAATCGCTTCTCTCACCAAACTGATGACAGCTTTAGTTTTTCTTGATCAAGTTAATCCGATTAATCAAATAACTATTAGAGCTGACCGTCGAACCATTCCTTATCGCGAAGTAGGGAAGCTCGAAGTGGGAGAAATTTTTATTGCCAAGGACTTACTGTGGCCGCTTCTTTTAGAATCAAGCAATAAAGCGGCTGAAGTTTTAGCAGTTGCTCTCGGTGAAAAAAGATTCGTGGTTGAAATGAACAATCGCGCTCACGCGCTTGGTTTAATTAATTCAACTTTTATTGATCCGGCTGGGATTGACCCTGGCAATGTTTCTTCGACCGAAGATTTATTTCTTTTGGCAAAACGTATCTTTTTTGATAAAAGTTATATTTTTTCAGTGACGCGGACCGACAAATTTGAATTGACTAATCATGTTTGGTACAACACTAATCCGTTTGTTGAGCGTGAAGATTTTCTTGGAGGAAAAAACGGACAAACCCAGATTGCCAAACAGACATCACTTAATTTATTCATTTTACCTTTTGGTAACTAAAGAAGACGAGTCGCCATTATCGTTTTAAAAAGTGATAATCGAGATGGCGACACTCAAAAATTGCTGGACTATCTCGCCAATAACATATATTTTGTTAAGGATGAAGAGAATCGAGAAAGCTAGAAATTTTTGGCAACAATTGCCTAAGCCGTTTTTTTGTTTGGCGCCGATGTATGATGTGACGGATGCCGCTTTTCGAGCGATGTTTATTAAATATGGCGGACCCGATGTCTTTTTTACCGAATTTGTCTCAGCCGATGGTCTTGTCAGCGACAAGGGTCGACCTAAACTCCGGCGCGAACTTTATTTCACCGCCACTGAACGACCGATTGTTGCCCAGCTTTTTGGTCGTCAGCCAGAAAATATCGAACAAGCAATTAATTTAATTAAAGAACTCGGCTTTGACGGAATTGATATTAATATGGGTTGCCCTGATCGGGCCATTGAAAAACAGGGCGCTGGTGCAGCTTTAATCAAAAATCCTCAACTAGCCCAAGAAATTATTTCGGTGGCGAAAAAATCCGGCTTGCCGGTCTCCGTTAAAACACGTCTTGGTTATAATGAAATTGATGAGAGTTGGTGGCGAACAATTTTGGAAGCTAATCCTGATACTGTCACTTTTCATTTACGGACCAAGAAAGAATTGTCCAATGTTCCGGCGCATTATGAAGAATTACCAAACATCACCAAGATTTTTAAAGATAGCGGGATTATAATAATTGCTAATGGGGATATAAAAAGTGTCGAAGAAGGCAAAGAGCTTGCTAAAAAATATAATTTAGATGGTTTTATGATTGGTCGAGGTTCTTTAGGTAAACCGTGGTTGGGGACATGTAAAGATATCTCGCTAAAAGAAAAATTAAACGTTATGCTGGAACATACTCAACTTTTCTGGGATCTTTATGGTCCAACCGAGACAAATCAAAAACTTTTTCATGGTCACCAAAAGAATTTTGCCGTGATGCGTAAACATTTCAAAGCTTATGTCTCAGGCTTTAAAGGGGCCACAGCGCTACGAGTTAAACTCATGCAAACCCAAAATCCTGATCAGGTTGAGCAAATAGTGAACGAATTTTTAAATCTGCTATAATCCCCTTATGTCCGAACTGGCTCTTTATCGCAAATATCGCCCCTCAAAATTCAGTGAGGTTATTGGTCAAGATCAAGTAACGACGGTTTTGACGTCGGCCATTGAGCAAGACAACCTTGTTCACGCCTATTTGTTTTCTGGTCCGCGCGGTACGGGAAAAACTAGTGTGGCTCGAATCGTCGCTAAGGCGATTAAGACCAGTGATAATGATCTGATCGAAATTGACGGCGCTTCCAACCGGGGCATTGATGAGATTCGTGCCTTGCGTGAGGCGGTCAGGACTTTACCGTTTGAATCCAAGTATAAGGTTTATATTATTGACGAGGTTCACATGCTGACCAAGGATGCTTTTAATGCTCTGTTAAAGACCTTGGAAGAACCACCGTCGCACGTTATTTTCATTTTGGCCACCACCGAACAACATAAAGTAATTGAGACAATTGTGTCGCGTTGCCAAACTTTTATTTTCAAAAAACCGACTAATGAGATTTTAAAAAAGGTCGCGATTGATATCGCGAAAAAGGAGGGTTTTACCATCACCGATGATGTTGCCGACCTACTGGCTTTTATGGGCGACGGTTCTTTTCGCGACACGATTGGCATTTTGCAAAAAATTATTAATTCCTCCAGCGATAAAAAAATCTCGCTTGAAGAAGTTCAGAACATTACTGGTGCGCCACCCCTGAAATTAGTCTATGATTTAGTTGAAGCAATCGCTGATGATAATTTAGACGGCGCGCTCACAGTGATTGACCAAGTGTCTGACACTTCAACCGACTTTAAGATTTTTCTTAAATTGGTGATGCGCGAAATTCGTCTGGCTCTCCTGACCACAATGTCGCCGACCTTAAAAAATAAAATCTTAACCGAGGCGGGGGATAAGGAAAAAGAATTTTTCGCTATTCTGGCTACTAAACCGGGCGCTAAAAATCTCGCTCCAGCTCTGCGCGAATTTCTTGATACCTATAACCAACTCGGGAGCAGTTTCTCACCCCAGATCCCGTTGGAATTGGCATTGGTGAAGATTATGCGACAAGCTATTTAAACCACAGAGAATGTGATAGACAACAAACCCGCCTCGCGACGAGTCTGTCGCGGGCGGGCTAATATTTGACGGATTAATCCGCCGTTTTTCCGTCAGGACCGATTTGGAACTCCTCACTATCCTTCTCGACCCAAGCCAATCCTTCATGAAAGTCTTCGACGCGGTCGAACCGCTCCTCGTAGGCCGGAGCACCATCGGGCCGGATGTGGAACCACTTGTCACCCTTCCTGACCCAAGCCAACCCTTCATGGAAATCTCCGGTCTTGTCGTACCACTGCTCGTAAGCAGGAGTACCGTCGGGATGGATGTGAAAGTACCGACCAGCTCTCATAGCCCAAGCCAGTTCTTCGCAGAAAGGTCCGACACCGTCGTACATCTCCAACAATTTTTTTAGTGGCTTTGCCTTCATACCCCTTCCTTTTCTCCCTCTATGAGGGTTTCAGCTTTCAAATCACACACAAAACATTCCACCTACATTTCTGGCATAGTTGGGTTAGTTTATCAATGCGTGGCTGGGGCTCTTGGACGAAGTCAGAACCTGTCTACTCGAGGAAAAGAGTAATTTTTCTTACCCTACCCTTGAGCTCACTATTTAATCTAAATCTCTAAAGCTTCTACATTTACTAAGGTATCGACAATTTAAACCCTTACAGCAAGTTCAAACCTTTTGACTTTTCCTGAGTAAAGGAGTAATGTTAGAAATAGAAACCCAAACAACAGAAGGAGACACCTAATGAAATTAGGAATAGTCATCACACAGACCGACGCTGAAAAAGTATTCAACATCTTACGTCTAGCACTTTATAGTCTAGAGCAAGGAGACGAAGTACGTATCTTCCTATCAGGTCAAGGCGTAGAAATTGACCAGATCAGTGACGAAAAGTTTGATATCAAGGAACAAACGCAGAAAATCCTTGATACGGGAGGAGAGTTTTTTGCTTGTGGAACTTGTCTGAAACTACGAAATTCAAACAGTTCCGAAATCTGCCCCTTCTCCACCCTGAAAGACCACTACGAAATCGTCCATGATTCAGACAGGCTTATTACCATCTAAATAAAGGTATAGAAATTGATCTGAGTTTATTTACAGAGCCTCCGCGTTAACGCGTTGGGGGGCTCTTTTTTTATACAAAACATGTTCTAAATTCCTCATTAACAATCATAATCACAACTTCTCAACTCTCCGTTTTCAAACATAGGAGGATCTAAATCATAGAAATCATCGATTGGTCTATTAAGAAGGAGAAGCTCAAAACATCTTAAAAAATGTTGATGACCAACAACAAGGATTGTTTTCTTAGAATACTCTGTGCAAAGTGAGTTTAGAAACTCTTTGGCTCTGACCGATACATCTCTTATAGATTCACCATTTGGCGGTGTCCATGAAATCTTATCATTGTCTTGTTGCTTTTGGCTCTCTTCAATTTTGCCATCACCATCGATAGTGTTCGTTAAGTCCCCTAAATCGTGCTCAATAGTTCTCTCGTCTGTAATAACTATAGGATTAGTTAATGTATCAAGATAAGGCTGAACGGTCTGCAATGTTCTTTGTAACGTGCTAATAATTATTAAATCATATTTGTTTCTTTCAAGAACACTCACGAGATTAATAGCACTGTCCTTTCCTGTTTTTGATAAAGGAGTATCCGTTCGAGACCCATAAATATGATGTTCGTTGTCTCTTGTTTGGGCGTGTCTCAATAAATATATTTTCATATGAATAGTATATTAAATTGTATAGATTATAAAATATCTTGTATAATTCCTGTTTTCTCTTCAAAATTAATATCTGTTTCTGCCAAGGCAACTAACATTTTTTCGCCAATATTAGCGCTGATAATTTTATCAACCTTTTTGTCAGACATAACTTTAGCTATAGATAAACCTGCTCCTCCTCCGCCCATACTAAATATATTTTTCCACACCTCAACCAACTCTTTGTCTTCAAAAATTAAATAATAAGGAGATCGTCCCGCTTGGGAGCTAACTTCCGAAGATATGTCTTTACCCAATGATGCAATTGCAATTTTCATATTTTTTAATTAATTTTTAACTATTCTTCCTATAGTATAACCGTTTAATAAGGAAAATATAATCATCAATACTGTCGTGATTATTAGAAACGGCAGACCAAAATAATAGATTATCATTGGAATTAGCGGTATCTTGATAGATCTGTTATATAAAAATATTGCTATTAGTGAATTTTTCAATCCGTCTTCCTTTAATTCGCTTAATAGTGGGTACCACATATAGATTGGACCAGTTGATAATATGCCCAAGAAAATTGCACCAATATATCCAGATATCCCAGATTGTCCCTTTTTAAATTTCTCTTTTGCGTTCCTATTACTGAGAAATACATTTGCAATGAAGGTAAGTAGGAAAACCAAGATTAGCGTTGGGATGACCTCAAT
>CAZRQY010000019.1:0-7955 GCA_964602495.1 uncultured Candidatus Saccharibacteria bacterium | reverse complement strand
CGCCCGTAAAAGATTTCCCAGATGTTTTTCTTCGTTATAAGTACGAATAACGATACTTGTTTCAGGCATATTTTTTTATTAGTGGGTCATTAATCATCAATTTTTTCACTCGGACCAGATCTTCGGCTACATCTACACCATAAGTCTCAAAATCTTGTAAGACCATTTTTACCTTATAGCCATACTCAAGGACCCGATTCATGTCAATTGATTCAATCTCCTCTAACGGTGTTGGTGTAAGATCATTCAATTTTAAAAGAAAATCTCGAGTAAAGGGCATGGCACAAACTTGTTTAAACCTTAAAAATTTTTCGCCAGAATATTTCTTTCTTGAGGGTATTGGTTCACGCGAGAAATAAAGAGCAAAATTATTTAAATCGGTTACAACCTTAATACAATTAGGATCATTGTGTTCTTTAGTGCTTCTAATTGGAGCCATTAGATTTACCACCTCAATCGAGGGATTATCCAAAATGGGACGAACAGCTAAATCAATCATTTCGGGAACAACCATTGGCTCATCGCCTTGAATTAGGACTATAACGTCCAATTTTCTGTCGATCTCATTTTCTATATCCAAAACAACATCAGCTGTTGCGCTTGAACATCCTCGATAAACTCTTTTGTCTTTTATTGTTTTTGCCCCAATTGAGTTAACGTAATCTATTATTTCTTGGTCTGGGGTTAAGACATAAACTTCATCTAAAAGCTTGCTCATTTTACTTCGATGGTA
The DNA here is from genome assembly GCA_964602495.1 of uncultured Candidatus Saccharibacteria bacterium. GTDB lineage: Bacteria > Patescibacteriota > Minisyncoccia > Phycocordibacterales > XYD1-FULL-46-19 > CAIPHT01. The sequence continues at coordinate 7,222 of CAZRQY010000019.1, read as the reverse complement.
AACATGACCGATCATCGGGATACCCATGATTTTAGCTAAAGCTTTACCAGGAAGTCTAGAAGAGCCCATACGAGCAGGGATGACACCCACGATGCTAGGGTTATTTTCCATCATAGTTTCTTAACTATACCTCAGACCTTAAATCTCTTCAAGATCGAGATTTTTGACCAATTCAAATTGATTCTTAGTACTACCAAATTTAGCAATAGTATAAGGGTTTGGATAAAAAGCTTCTTCAGGAGACAGCTCAACAAATTTCCCTTCAGCGACATTTTTTCTAACAAAAAAAGCATCATGGCCATGGCAATCGCAAGCGACTAATATGTACCCTTTTTCTTTCGCTAGTTTGGATAAAGCACTGAGTGAAGCACCAAAATATAAAGGATTTTCTCGACAAGTCTCCTTAAAATAAAAACCGGTGTCGTACTTTATTGTTACTGAGTTTAAACTAAAGGCAGAATTATATTCCATCACGACCACCCTCGGGTTAATCGCGATAATTGACTTCCAGACCCAATAATCATTACTGTCGATGTCGATTGATAATAAATCAATTTCTTCGCCAAGGCCGTTGTCAGTAAGCAATTTGTTGACATTTTCAGCGTTAACAAAACAAGAAACTATTTTAATTTTATCAGCTTGATGGCCCAATTTTTCTTTATAGAAATTTTGGGCCGATTTGACCCACTCATCATTGGCGTCAATCATTAGACCATTCCAGCCAAAATTTAAAGACAGATTGGCAGTATTACATTCTCGACCATTTTCCACCCCGATCTCAACAAAAGTGAAGTTAGTTGTTCCAATCTTAGAGAAAATATAGGCCAAGATACCATCGCCTCCATGTTTCGAGTAAACTTTAAATTCCGCATTTCTAAAATTGATTTTTTGACTTAAATTCGAAGCGATTATATCTTGATAGTGCGTTAAGAATAAGGACTTTAATCGATCTTCAAGAATATCTATCTTTTCTGGGTAAATAATACCTCGGATAAAATGAAAAAAAAATCGAGGCAAAAATTTTTTCATTACTTGTTTAATTTTCATGTTTTTATAATTAAATTTGTTCAAATAATTGTTGGGGTAAAGACGTAACCAAATTAATTTGTTTACTAAGATTAAAATCGGCCATAATTCTTTCTTTGCCAATTTTTCCAAAATTCTTTGCTTTCAGAGGGTTATTAAGAAGATCCAAAATTTTCTCTGACATTATTTTAACATCAAAAGGATTGACAACATATCCAGTCACTCCGTCAACAATGGCTTCCGAAGCCCCACCATAACAGGTGCCAACTACCGGCTTACCAACAGCCATAGCCTCAAGAACAATTCGAGGCAAAGAATCAAAACAGATAGAGGGAACCAGGACAAGATCGGCGCAAGCGTAAATATATTTTATTTTTTCCCTATTAATCCAGCCAGTAAAAACTAACTTACCTTTTAGACCCAAGCCATCGGCCCTCTCCCTTATTTGCTCCGCCCGATGATCAAAACTCGCCACAATAAAAAGTACAGCATCAGGAACTTCTTGGACAATTTTAACCATGGCTTCCAGAACTTTAGTCCCGCCCTTGGCCCCACTCAAACGACCCCCAAATAAAAGTACCTTTTTGTTATCTAAATTGTATTTGCGCCGAAAAAGAGTCTGCTCTTCTTCAGAGACTGACCATGAGTTAACATCAATACCAGTATGCATAATGTCAACATTATTGATTCCATTCTGCCTAAGTGCTTCTTTCAACGCCTGACTGACAGCGAAGATTTTATCAGCATAATTAAGGTAGTGTTTGACTAAAAAATTACGGAAAGGATTCCATCTTTTTTTTGCTTGCTTCAGGTGGTCAAACCAATTCGTCCGACAGTTAAAATCCTCCAGATATCTTTTGGTATTTAATTTACTAAAGTTAAAAGTCATTACGTCACGAGCAGTAAAAACAACAACCCGAGAGTATCTTTTTGCCAATTTTATACAATAATAAGAAAGATAGAAGTGAACATTATTAACATGTACAACATCCGGTCGTATCTCTCTTAAAATCTTTTCCACTTTATGTACAACCGAACGATTATATATACCTAGGTACCAACGCCACTTACTTGAATAATCACTGGCTATTTTGTAAATTTTTAGTCCTTTGTAATCCTCTTCCCCTGCTTCACTTTCCTTCCGACAAGTAGTTATCACGAAAACTTGATGACCAGCTTTTCTCATACCTAAAGCCAGCTCGTAAGTAGAAATTCCCGCCCCACCAAAGCTTTGTGGCGGAAAATCGTCTGAAAGAAAGAGTATTTTCATTGGATAAATTTGTAAATGGCAATATTACCAAAAGTGGCCACCTTTTTCAAAAATGAATACTTTTCTAAGTCCCATAATGGGTCGGCTTTTTTGTTCCAAACCAAATACTCCACACCATATCTACCCCATGTTTGTTCCAACCACTTAGATGTAGAAATAGAAAGTGTCTCTCTATAGAGAGCACTAATTTCCTCAATTTTTTCATCAGGAATTGCCTCGTAAGAACCAAGGAGTTCTCGATAATGCATGCCATAAATGTTAGAAGAAATATAACCACTTTCAGCCAAAAAAACTTCTTGGGCCTCTTTAGCACTAACACCCCGCAATCGATAAAAGGTAAATAAAACCTCAAGAAGTCTCATTTTTGTCGCGGATAATGAATATATAGCTGCCCGATGATAAAAAACATTCAGTGGAGTATAAATAACGGTCAAGTGAGATGCCTCATCATTAGCAAAAACAACCGCTTCTTTTTCTGCGTTATCACTAAGCCACTTCATTACCGGCCCATATTTCTGTCTCTCAATCGCAATATTGCCACCATCACGAGAATCACTGAAATAAGAAACAGTCTGAACAAATACGCCGGTAAAAACACTTATTACAATAATAAAAGTGACTAGCGCTTTTTTATAAAAAACTAACCCCCGAGATTCGAGAAAATAAAATAAAATAATAATGACGATAATAACGGCTATTGGCTTATGAAAAAACCAATGGTAATGAGAAACTTGAAGAACCTTACCAGTTAAAATTTGCTGATTCATTGTAACCAAAGGAGCAAGTAATAAGGATAAACAGAAAAAATATTTTTCCTTATCCTCTTTAGGAAAACCTAAAAGAAAAACAACAATTGCCAAAAGGGCAACAACCCCAATAAAAAGGGGAAAATGTGAACAAATAACCCCAAAACGAACACTCACCTCTTCGTAAGTGGGGTAAAGTGTTGCAAGGTAAAGATTTAAACTAAAAGGAATAGCCAAGAATAAGGCCCCAATGAAAACACTCGCAATTCTCAGAGCCCCTTGCCATTTGCGTTGAATCAAGAATATTAAACCCAAAAAACCACCAAAGGCATAAAGAAAAGTCCATGAATAAAAATAATTATAGAAATTCAAACCAAGAATAATAGTACTTACCAACCCCCAACGCCAATCTTTTTTTTGATAAAATAACAAAAAAGATACCAGAAAACCAAAAAACAAAAGATATACCATCGCTGGATTAATCGGTCTAGCTAATTGCAAAAAACTGTCAGGGCTAATACCGTAGAGAAACCGAGACAAACCAGAATAACTCAAAACTGAATCAGCAAACAATAAGACAGTCGTGGCGCATAAAGCTACAATCCTCTTTTTAGACACAAGAAAAACAAAAGCATAAATTAAAAGAAAAACAAGAAAAGAAAGAATGAGTCGAGACAATAAAAGAGTGTTATTAATATCCAAAGAAAACATCTTTCCCATATATCCAACAACCGCTGAACCAAGAGGCTGGAATAGGTATGGGTTATCTTTACCGTCCCTATAATAGATATTGCCAAAGTTGGAATGGCCATCTTGAACCTCACGTGCCCTCGCTGACCAAGGCGAATCAGGTAATAATTCTATCCCTTGATAAACGTCATCATTCCGATGCTCGAGACGAAAATAAACTTGAGGAAAAACAACGACGATAGAAAGCACTAGGGCCAGAATAATCGCCAACTTGTGATTAACTATTATTTTTTTAAGCCTGGGCATAATTTCATACTACTGATCCTTAATCTCCGATATCAAATAATAATCTTGTTTATTTTTTTTATAATAATCTTTAACCATAATGTCAGCCAAGATACCAAAGATAAAAAAGTTAACCCCCATAAGTATGAAGAAGATGGAAATTAGGGGCCAAATTTTATCAGCCAAGGTTATAAGACTAAAAAGTCTCAGGATCAAAAGGCCAAACAATGAAAGTGAGCCAACAAAACCGAAGATAAATCCTAAACCGCCAAAGAGATGAAGGGGGCGACTGGCGTATTTTTGCCAAAACCAAACCGAGATCATGTCTAAGACCCCCTTCAACCCTCGACACCAATTATATTTAGTCTGACCAGCTAGACGAGGCCGGTGATTAACTTTTATCTCCCCAACCTTAAACCCTCTGATCTTGAGAATCGCTGGAATAAAACGGTGCATCTCCCCCATTAAATCAACCCCATCGAAACACCCTCTTCGATAAACCTTCAGCGTACAGCCACTATCGTGAACTCCATCATTTATGAGAAATCTCCTAGTAAGAGCGGCTAGTCGTGAGGCCAGACGTTTAGAAAAACTATCTCTTCGAATTTTCCGCCAGCCGGAGACAATGTCTAAATTTTCTCTCTCTAGTTTTTCAATCAAACAGGGAATATCAGCCGGGTCATTTTGACCGTCGCCATCGAGCATCACCAAATAATCACCTTGGGCCATTTTTATCCCAGCATCTAAAGCCGCCGTCTGGCCAAAATTTCTTCGAAAATGAATAATCTTAATTGGAGTTAAAGAAATGAGTTTTTTATAAGTGCCATCAGTAGACCCGTCGTCAATGAAGATAACTTCAAAAGATGATTTTAATTGAGTAAGAACTGCGACAATTTCGGAATGAAGGGACTCAACATTTTTCTCTTCATTAAATACTGGAATGATAATAGATAATTTCATATGTTTAGTCAGAGTCTATCACAAGAATAAGTGGGATGGCAAACATCTTTAAGAATTAAAAGGCTTGCTGACTATTTATCAGAAACCTGACGAACAAGAATAAAAGTTGGCGAAAAGGCCCCAACAAAAGAACGGATTGTGAAAAAAACAGGGAATAAGGGAAATAACCTAGCACCTCGTAACCAGTAGCCAAATTCTTTATATCCCGCTCCTTAAAAAACTGCTTATGATCGGAATTTTGCAATTTTAAGGGCGTCCAACCCCAAAGAAATACCACTTTATAAAACCACCAGCCAGAATTCGGAGTAGTTATAATCACCAAACCCTTTGGTCTGAGGACCCTCTCAATTTCACGAAATAAAGATTCCGGATAGTGGAGATGTTCAACCACTTCGGTACACCAAACCAGATCAAAACTTTTATCTTCATAGGGAAGGCCTTTTTCGATATCATACTTTAATGCAAATTCATAATTAGGTTCTAAGTCCAAAGAAGATACAGTGTAACCTCTAGTCTTTAACTGGTCTGACCAATAACCGTCACGACATCCAATATCAAGAGCCTTTTTATTTAAAACATTTTTGACAAAAGAAAAAGCGATTAATTTGCCAGCAGAATCATGCCTTCTCTTCGCTTGTCCAACGTCAATAGGAAGCTTTTTTAATAAAGAGATAATATTCACAAGATTTTAAAGAAATCAAAAAGCACATAACGGAGAACAAAGGTCCCAATTACTACAAGGGTACTTGAAATTATCGTCGGGATACCAAAATTATCAATGAGTAGCCATAGAAGAAATATATTAAGGAGAGAAATAAAGATTCCTGTCCAAGTATAGTAAACAAATTTTCTGTTCAAAAAGAGTCTCCCCACGCGAGTGTCACAAATGCGTATTTGTATTTTTTTAATCAATTTTTTGTCCTTTGCAATCATTATTTTTTAATAATATCACAAATAAGCTTATCTATCTCTCTGGTCACCATCTCCACAGTAGTAGAGAACACCTGCCGTAAAGCCTCTTCTCTGTTATATGACCGAGCATTTAAAATAGAGAGTTCTGGCTTTTTTCGATCCGGGGGGAGAACATTGAGGTGAGTTAGGCCAAATGGTGGTTGAACCCGCTCATTAACCGGTCCAACAATGTTCACCGTCGGAGTATCAAAGGCCTCAGCAATATAAATCGGCCCAGTGTCAACACTAATAAAGAGATTGCATCTTGAAATCAAAGCTTTTAGTTCATCAAGATTAAAAATTCCGGCGCTATTGATAACTATCGTCTTTTTATTTAGGTTTTTGATAACTTCTTTAACTTTGTCTAAATCATTTTTGTCTCCAATTATCACTATTTTTGCCTGATATTTATCATAAAGATGGTCTATTACCTTCGCAAATCGCTCGACGGGCCATTCTTTTATCTTGTTACCAGCCGAAGGAGAGATCCCGACAACAAAATCTTTTTCGAGATTAATACTGTTATCAATAAAAAATTGCTTAACTTTTTTATCTGCTAAATCAGAAAAACCAAGTTGCTTTTTAGTATCAGCCGAAAAAATACTAATTGGTTCAAGTACCTTTAAGCGCTCGCGAGGAGCATATTCGCCAATGCGATAGGGAAAAGTCTTGATAAGTCGTTTTAAAATTTTATATGGTCGTGTTTCGGCGGAAGAAATTCCCCCCTCCACTCGAGCGGCAACAACTAAGGGAATGCCCGATAAATAAAGAAGGGCGGTTGATTCATAAGAGGGCCCAGTTACCAAAGCGACATCAGCCCAGCAATTCCTAATCCGTCGAATCACTCCTTTTTCTTCAAGATCAAGGTACTCGTCAACGAGACCGCTATCGGCAAGCAGTGGTTTATGTAGCGTTATTGTCCCCGCAACAATAATCTGAGTCTCGGGTAAGTGAGTCCGGATTGCCCTTAAGACTGGGGTGTTGCAGACGACATCTCCCAACTTCCCGGTCGGAACAACTATAATACGAGACGGACTCTGGGGAATTTTATTTGCTACGCCGTAAAAAACCATCCTTACTGAACAACGAACAAGGAGTAACATCCTTTTTATTCTGGAAAAAAGATTCATAGATTTTTTTTATTTGGAAATTGTATTTTCTGTCTAATAAACTCCGCAATATTAACACCGCGCTTCTCCCAAGTATGTTTTTGCACATCTTCATAAGCCTGACCAGCAAGAACGCGTGAAAGATTCTTATCCTTAAGTATTTTTTTATTACCATCAGCAAGAGC
>CAZRQY010000018.1:0-8050 GCA_964602495.1 uncultured Candidatus Saccharibacteria bacterium | reverse complement strand
ATCTTTGACGATGGACTTGCTGATATTGTTGGTAGGTCATCCCATCACAATCATATCGTTATTTACCCTATAACCGGCTTCGGCCAAAGCCTCGCGAGTAGCTTGTTCGTCAGCTGTTTGTAGAGCGTTGGGGTCCTCATAACCACCGGTCGGACCAGGGCTAACAGGACTACCTCCGGCTTCGGCAGCGCATTGGTCATAATCCCGTCGTTGAAGCTCATCGGTCCTTAAGGCTTCCATCATTGTTTGGTCTTCATCTGCTTGGGTTCTGTCCTGAATAACATCAGGGGCCGGGGCTTCTTCGCCCTCTCCCTCACCTTCGCCTTCACCTGGGACCGGGATTTCTTCGCCTTCGCCCTCTCCCTCACCTTCACCCTCGGCTTGAGCCAGTGCTAAAAATGGCAAGCAAAGACTGAAAATAAGCAATAGGCCGATTATTAAGGAAAAGATTTTTAATTTAGGCAGAGTCATATTTTTAAAAGTTTAAAGTTCAAACAAAATTTTAATTTTTTCATCAGCGGAAAATTGGATTTGTCGAGCCGAAAGATAATTACTAAGCTTGTTAATTATTTGATGAAACAGAATTGATTCTTGGACAAAAAGACGGCTGGCTTCCATGGCTGACTCAGGATTATTTAAGACTTGTTCCATCTGGGAAAGGAAATTGACACTATTATTCAGACTGTTGATTAATTGACGGTGATAATTAGCCAGACCTTGGGGAACAGCAACTAAAGTTAATTTTTCGACGGCAGTCTCATGAATTAATCTTGAACTAACCACTTTTTTCAACTCGGTCGGATCTTTCTTATCAAGCGCTTGATAGGTGGCCGTGACTTCGCTCTCGCGTTTGGTACTAAAAACATTTAAAGCTCGACCAAGATCTAGGCCATATTGTTTAAGGGTTTCAGTACTGGTGGCCTGTTTCAAATTAATCTTGACCGTTTGCCAATCACCGCTGATTGGTAAATTCAAATCTGTTGAGACGGCCGATGATTTATCGGCTTCCTTAATTACCGATTCCAGATTTTTTTCTTTGGCCATAATTTCTTGATAATAACGATCAAGTTTTTCTTTCTGGTCCTTTTTTGTTCGGGCTCCAACGTACCACAATGTCCCAATGGTTAATACCACTAAAACAACCACTAGCCATATTACTTTTTTACTTGGTAAACGGGCCAACTGTACCTAGTATTATATAACGATTAAGTCCCTTATGCACCGTCAAGAGGTGGATAAATCGCCTCTTTTCCCTTATAATCAAATCTAAGAAAAATGAGAAACAATTTTACCCCTCCCATCGGCCGCTGGATTCTTCTTTTAGCCGTTTTTAGCCTAGTTTTTCCGTCATTAACTTCGGCGGCACTTATTCAGTCTGATTTGCATTTGGGTGATGACAATTTGGAAGTCAAAGTTTTACAGATTTTGCTAAATTTTGATCCAACGACCCGAGTTTCCTTAATAGGAGCTGGTTCGTGGGGTCGAGAAACTACTTATTTCGGTAACAGGACTCGCTCGGCGCTGATTAAATTTCAAAAAAAGAACAAGATTTACAGTGAAGCCGGTTGGGTCGGACCAATCACTCGAGTGAAAATTGACAATTGGTTGAATGAATTAATCGCCCGTCTTAATGCTTTAAAGCCAGTGGCTAGTCCGACGGTTAATTTATCGGTCACTCCAATTACTCCCGTTGCTCCGACGGTGTCACCTGTGGTTTCAAGTTTGCCGGTAATTACTTCCATTTCTCCAACCAGCGGAGGCAATCAAACAATGATTACGATCAAGGGTAAAGGTTTCTTACCGACCGGGAATACCGTTATGACTACTTATGGCGATTCGGTGACAAACCTAGCTTCAGCTGACGGGCAAACCCTGAGTTTTGTTTTTGTCTTTCCGGCGGAAGTTTTTCGTGACGAAGATAATGGTGGTGCGATTTCTTACCCGGGCAATTTAAAATTATCGGTTAATGTTTGGGTCATAACTAAAAATGGCCGAAGTAATTATCTTACTTATGATCTTCAGATTTAAAAAACTTTTTCTTATCTTACTTCCGTTGGCTCTGCTCTTTTTTACCTTGACCGCTTTTGCTTTAAGCCCTGGTCTGACCCCTTTTGGCGGTAAAATCACCAGATATTATTATTGTGGTTGCAGTCAGAATTTTCTTATTGAGTATAAACGGGTTCGGTCTTTTATGCCTGAATATCTAACCTTAGGTCCGGAATCAAAAGTCTATCCCTATGCGACGTTTCAGATTGGTAGCGAAATTTTAGGAACAACGATTCGGCCGGATGCGTGTGTTTATGGTCACCATTGTCACAGCATTGCTACTGAATTAATCGGCATTGTTGGTACCTCTAGATAATAAGATAATAGGAGACTGATTTTTAAGGAAAAAGTTCGTTACCAACTTCTAAAGCATAAAGAATTTCGCTTGGCGGATAAAAAATTTGCGGGTAAGAATTTGGCAATAAATTTTTGGTGACGCCAATAATTTTCTTATTTTGATCGAACCAAATAATATCAATCGGGAAATTCATCTCCTTCATCCAAAAACCATGTTTGGCTGGCTGGTCGAAAACAAAAAACATTCCCTGCCCGCTTGGCAGGTTTTTTCGATCAGCTAGGCCAAGTTCTCGCTTCTCTTTGGTATCAGCAATTTCCGCCATAATCGTTGTCGTGCCAATTTTTATCTCAGTGGTCTCATAAACTAGTGTCGTTCTCTGTTTTTCTCCGATAAAAACAATGATCAATAAGGCAATAATAGAAATTAAGACAACAGTTTTTTTCATTTAGCCTTAAATTTTACTCGTCAAACATTTCCAATCGGCCAAACTCAAATTTTCAGCGCGGGCCTTAGCCGGAATATCACAAGCCAGTAAAATTTTCTCATCAACTTCTAAATTACTCTTTAAGAGCTTACGTTTTTGGCTAAAACCTTTTTTTAATACTCTAAAAAACTTTTCTTCCCCCTGACTTTGCTCAGAGCCAGCAGAAATATCCTCGAAGAATTTTCTGGAAATATTTTCAATTAATAAAATTGCCGAATCAATTTTTGGTTTGGGCTCAAACGCTCCAGCCGGAACAGTTTTTATATATTTAGGTATGCCATAAGCTTTAACCGAAATAGATAATAAAGATTCGCGCTTGTCATTTGCTAGGATCCGCCGGGCGACTTCTTTCTGCACCATCAACACCAATCGGCTTGGCTGATTTATCTCTTCTGATAAAAACTTTCGGATAACCTGCCCGGTTATATAATAAGGAATATTAGCAACCAATTTATAATTCTCCTGGACAAAGAGTTTTGAGGCATTGACTGTTAAAATATCGCCTCGAGCGATGAATAATTTTTTATCATTAATTTCATCAGCAAATTCTTCGAGCAATTCATCAATCAAATCGTCATCTTTCTCAATTGCTAAAACTTTTGCTCCGGCCTCAATCAAGGCCTTAGTTAACGATCCCCGGCCCGGCCCAATCTCCAAAACCTGCTCACCCTCTTTTAAATCGGCCGCCTTAATTATCTCCTTAATGGCAGTTTCTGACTTCAACCAATTCTGCCCCAATGATTTTTTTGCTTTAATCATTTCTTAATTATGCCTAATTTTAGGTTATCGTCCATAGGCCAGCTTCGGTTTCGAGGAGATTGTCGTCAATGTCAAAAATAAATTCAGAGGGCATATTAACTCGACGTTGACCGAAAACTTGGCGAGTTTGAGCATAAGATAGGTAAAGTTTATGCCGAGCGCGAGTGACGGCTACATAAAATAGACGGCGTTCTTCTTCATTTTTATCATTTGCTTTGAGCGAAGTCGAAGGGTCGTTCATTCCAGCGTGAGGAAATAAGTCTTGTTCTAGGCCGGTGACAAAAACATAATCAAATTCTAAGCCTTTGGCGGCGTGGACAGTCATCAATTTAAGGCCAGTTTTGGGCTGGTCAAGTTCGTCTTGGTCAGTGGCCAAAGCAATTTCTGTCATCATCATCTCAGTCGCCTCTTCGGGTGGTAACTTATCATATTTGGTAGCGACATTAACTAATTCCTTAATATTTTCCAAGCGTTCTAAACCTTCCTCCCCGTCTTTTTTTAGGTCTTCTTCCAAGCCGGTTTTTTTAATAATAAATTTTATTAATTCCGACGGTTTATTTTCTTTAGCTCTCATTCCAATTTCACCGAGAATCTTTTTAAACTGAGAAATTTTTTGCTTCATAGTAGCTGGCAAATCTTCGAATTGGCCAGCAGCTAATTTCATCAGAGTGACCTTGCCAATCCCTCGGGCCGGAATATTAATGACACGTTTGATACTTTCCCAATCATCAGGATTAAGCCCAGCACGAATAAAGGCCACGATATCTTTTATTTCTTTGCGTTCAAAAAAGCGCGTGCCCAATACTTGGTAAGGTAGATTATTTTGCAAACAAGCTTCTTCTAAAACACGGGATTGAAAATTTGCCCGATATAAAACGGCAATTTTGTTTACCTCGACGCCCTCAGTCATTAATTCTTTGGCTTTTTGGGCAATAAAATTTGCTTCATCCCCTTCGCCGAGGCCAGTAAACAAACCAATTTTTGCTCCAGCTTTATTTTTGGTAAATAGATTCTTATCATGACGTTGTTTATTTTTCTTAATTACTTGGTTGGCGGCTTCTAGAATTGTTTGGGTTGAGCGATAATTTTCTTCTAGTAAAATGATTTTGGCGTTCGGATAATCTTTTTCAAAATGTAATAGATTGGTAAAATCTGCTCCGCGCCAGCCATAAATGGATTGATCCAGATCGCCGACAACACAAATATTTTTATATTTTTGCGCCAGTAAATTAGTTAATTTGTACTGGACGACGTTGGTGTCCTGATATTCGTCAACATGAAGATAACGAAAACGATCTTGAAAATCGGCCAAAATATCAGGGTTGGTTTTCAATAGCTCAACCGTTTTAAGTAACAGGTCGTCAAAATCTAACGCTTTATTTGTTTTTAATAATTCTTCATATTTAGCCCAAACTTGACTGATAATTTTTTTGAAAAAATCTTTATCGTTTTTTTCTTTAAAGTCAATTAAGTTTACGTTGTCTCCTTTTTGGCGCGAAATGGTGTTAAGAATTTTACGAGGCGCAAAACGTTTTTCATCAATACTTAAAGAACGCATCGCTTCTTTAATTTTAGCGACCGAATTGTCGCGATCGAAAATGGTGAAGTGGTGAGGTAAACCAAGTCGGTTGCCATGATGTCTTAACACAAAAACCCCGAATGAATGAAAGGTCGTAGCCATGGGAACATTTTTTTCTTTTCCGCCTAGTAGTTTTTGGACTCGTTCCCTCATCTCTCTGGCCGCCTTATTGGTAAAAGTAATCGCTAAAATATTTTCCGGTTTAATTCCCGATTTAATCAGGTGCTGAACTCGGTAAGTGATAACTCTCGTCTTACCTGCGCCTGCCCCAGCCACCACGAGTAATGGCCCCGTTTTATGTAAAACAGCTTCTTGTTGCGGGGAATTCAGTTGATTAGGGTTGGATATAAGTTCTTTTATTTGATCAAATTGATAGACGAACAAACTATATCATAATATAATTAGTCTTATATGAATAATCTTGAAACTGAGATCGCTGAATTGCAAAAAATGATCGTTACCAAACGCGATCAATTAGAAAAAGAAGGTGGAATTGTCGAAGAGAAGGAATTAGTGCGACAATCCGTCAAAGAGATGTTTCTTGGAACTCCCCAAGTTTCTACTACCACTACTTCTCCGGTTCCTGTCCCGACCCAAACCGTTCCGGTTAATGGTAGTTACTTAGATTACCTAGACGATCAAACGGCTGAAATAATTAATAATTTGATTGGCGACATCCAAACTAAGGGTATTACCCCGGTTATTAATCAGGTTGCAGGACAAGAGCCATTTGTCGTTGACGCTTTTCATGATGCTTTAGTAGATAAGCTTTATGACGAACTTAAACAGCGTGGCCTGGTGACTTAAATTTAAAATGGTTTCAAATCTAATTTTTATCTCGATAATGATTTTACTGGCGGTGGGGCTCATCACTTTGATTTTCTGGTATGCTCGTCGCCATCGCCGGTGGGATAGTCTTAATCTAAAAGTGCTCTCGATTAAAATCCCTCGAACGACGAACGAAGAGCGGATTGATTTTTTAAAAGAAATAAATCTGACCGAACAGCTATTTAATTCATTGTCGTCGATAAAACAGCCCTTAGTTTTTGAATTATCGGTTAAAAATGTCGGCGAAGAAATTAATTTTTTCTTAGCCGTGCCTCGGACCGTTGTCGATTTTGCCAAACGTGAAGTTCAGGGTTTATTTTTAGATGCCAAAGTTGAAGAGGTCTCTGATTATACCGTTTTTCAACCACAGGGTACGACGACAGCTGGTTATTTGACCTTGGATAAAGAATATTTTTTACCGATCAGCACTTACCAAGAAGCCCAAGCCGATATTTTTGCTCCGATTTTGAGTACTTTATCACGAGTTAATGAACGGGACGAGGGAGTTTCAATTCAATTAGTCATGCGTCCAGCTCCAGAAAAGACCAAAAAAACCTTGGTCTGGGCCGTGGAGAAACTCAAACGAGGGGTTAAATTCTCTGAAGTTTCTCGACTTGGTCATTTAACCCTAAAGGATGTTCAAGACGAATTAAGTAACAAACCAAAGCCAAAAGAAGGCGAGGCTAATTTACCTCCCAAAATCGACGAAGAAATGATTAAAGCTGTTGGTCTAAAATTAGCTAAACCACTTTTTGAAGTTAATGTTCGCCTCATTACTTCGGCCACTGATCCTAACCGGGCGGAAGATATGTTTGTCGCGTTATCAAGCGCTTTTACTAAATTGGCCTCTCCAATTAGAAACGGATTTAAAGTTATTAAACCTCGGAAAATTCGCTCACTCATTTTTAATTATGTTTTCCGCGATTTTGATCAAGCTCAATTGATGGTCTTGAATACTGAAGAATTGGCCAGCATTTTTCATTTACCGACTCATACCTCGGATGTTCCCAATGTCTCATGGCTTCGCTCAAAAGAAGCGCCACCACCAGAAATTATTTCGCCAGCAGGTCTTAATTTGGGCGAGAGTATTTTTCGGGGAGCAACCAAGAAAATTTGCCTAACCGACGAAGATCGTCGCCGTCATCTTTATATCGTTGGTCAAACGGGCACCGGTAAATCAGTTTTGATTCAGAATTTGGCGATGCAAGATATGGCCAATGATAATGGTCTTTGCGTTATCGATCCTCACGGTGAAACGATTGAGAAAATTTTGGCCTATGTGCCCAAGGAGCGAATTGACGATATTATCGTCTTTGATCCAGGTGATCGCGAACGACCGTTGGGTCTTAATATTCTTGAACATGATTTCAATAGACCGGAAGAAAAAACTTTTATTGTTAATGAACTCATTTATATTTTTAATCAATTATTTGATAAGCAAGCGATGGGGCCGATGTTTGAGCGTTATATGCGAAACGCGCTTTATCTCCTGATGGACGATATGGTTAATGAGCCGGCCACCTTGGTTGAAATTCCCCGCGTTTTTACTGATGAAGAATTTCGTCAACGTAAATTAGCTCGCTCAACCAATCAGCAAGTCATTGATTTTTGGACGAAGGAGGTCGTTAAAACCACCGGTGATCAATCGCTGGGTAATTTTGCTCCCTATATTTCTTCGAAATTTGATAATTTTATTTCCAATTCTTATCTTCGACCGATTATTGGCCAAGCTAAATCGTCACTTGATTTCCGCCAAGCGATGGACGAAGGTAAAATTATTTTAGTTAATTTGTCTAAAGGTAAAGTCGGTGATCTCTCCTCCTCTCTTCTTGGTATGGTGGTGGTGGGTAAAATTCTGAAAGCGGCTTTGTCACGAGTCGATATTGCCGACGAAAACTCACGACGTGATTTTTATCTTTATATTGATGAATTTCAAAATTATACAACCGACTCGATTGCCACAATTCTGTCTGAGGCGCGCAAATTCCGACTGAATCTCATTGTCGCCCATCAATTTATTGCTCATTGAAAAGATAATATTCGCGAGACGGTGTTT
>CAZRQY010000017.1:0-8257 GCA_964602495.1 uncultured Candidatus Saccharibacteria bacterium | reverse complement strand
ATTAACACCAGTCACTATTTGTCGTGACTGCGGTTTAGTAATGTCTTGTGATATTTGCCATTCCGCTTTAGCCATTCACCAAAAAACCAAAAAAGATTCGGCTTTTTTAAATACTGAGCATCTTTTTCTTTGCCATAAATGCGGACAGGTCATAGAGATTGAAGATAAGTGCTCCAATTGTAATGGCCAACGTCTGGCTTTGCTCGGCTTAGGCACAGAAAAAATTGAAGAAGAAATAAAGACCACTTTACCAAAAACTAATGTTTTTCGCTTAGATCGCGACAACGCCAAGACACCAGCTAAAGCCAGAGAGATAATTTCTCGCTTTTATGCTTCACCCGGATCAGTGCTGATTGGAACGGAGATGGCCTTAAATTATTTTGGTGAGAAAATAGAAAATGTTGCCATGGTCGGTTTGGACGCTTTATTTGCCAAACCTGATTATCGCTTGGGAGAAAAATTATTCAGTGAACTTCTTCGTTTGAAATTACTCGCTAGTAAACGTTTATTTATTCAAACTCGTAATCCGGAAGAAAAAGTTTTTGCTTATGTGCTGTCAGGCAATTTACTCGATTTTTATCGTGACGAAATCGACGAACGACGCGAGTTAGGTTATCCGCCTTTTAAAGTTTTGATCAAAATTTCGCGCGAAGGTAAAAAAGATGAAATTAAGAAAGATATGCTTAAACTAGAAAAATTATTAGCTGACTGGCAACCAATTAACTATCCCTCGCTAGTAAAAAATGCCAAAGGTTGGCCAATCTTAAACCTGTTAATTAAATTGCCAACCGCTAATTGGCCCGATAAAAAACTTCTCGCTATTCTTAAGTCTCTTCCCCCGACCTTTATCATTCGCGTTGACCCTGAAAGTGTCTTGTAAATAAAAGCCCCGAACCGCATGGTTCGGGGTCTTGGTCACAGCACCTTTGTTGTTTGATCAGTAGGAAATCTTGGCCCGGTCGAAGGCGTAATCGAGCGCTTCGACCCAGTTCTCCACCGGCCCAACCACGGCGTAGCGGATATAGGGAGGAAAATGGACACCGATAACGCCCGTCTCTTTGGCCATGGTCAGATTGAAGTCTCGGGCATCTTCCATCTTCCGACCAAAAGCGATTTTGGGCGCCCGCCAGAGGGTGAAGAAGCCAGCACCCGGTTCGACGGCCAATTCGAGGCCGTGACGAGTCAGGATGCCGATCAGCGAACTCAACCGATGTCGATACCGAAGCCGAACGCTACTGATTCCGTCTTGGTCGTGCTCAAGCGCAAACAAAGCGCCAGCCATCGCCGGAGCAAAGGGGCCAGAGTCGGTATTACCCTTGATCGTTCGCAGGTCGCCGACAAAATCGGCCGAGCCAACCACTGCGCCAACCCGCCAGCCAGTACCATTGCCAATGGCTTTAGATGCGGAATACGCTTCCAGCCACGACAGCTCGGGAAATTCCGACGCCACTTCGGCCAAAGCACAACAATCGTCACGATGGTGTAGGGCAAGGTAGGCGCCGTCGTTGAAGAGACGAATACCCTTCCGTACACAATAGCCACAAACCTCTCGCCAATACCCGGGTGTGGCAATCTGTCCAGTCGGATTGTTCGGGAAATTGAACATTGCCTGATGGAGATAGCCTGGATGAAGGCCCTCATCATGATGAGCCAGGTTTGGACGAAAGGCGTTGGCCGAGTCGGTCTTGAACGGGGAATGCTCGATCCGAAGATAGTCTGACCAAGTTTTCGGCACCGGATAACCCGGCTCGGCCATTGACCCGACGTTGAGTAATAAGCCGTGTTGACCCAAACCACAGGCCAATGAAATGAGTCCCGACATCCGCATGATGCCAGGAATTGGCATGAAGACGAGTTGATCGCCGAAGGTTCCGAGATCATGGACCAGATGCGCCTGAACGAAGCGTTGGGCGAAATCGGGAATCGGCGCACAACCATTGTCTTGATATTCGTGCCAGGCTTCGTTGTCGCTGAGCACGCACTCGGCTGCTTTCTATCTCGCCGAAAGTAAGGCGGGACCTGGTGGTTGACCGATATCCATTCGATAGATCGGTCGGCCACCAGCCTCCAACTCATGGCAAACTTTCTTGATTTCCTGGAAAAGATTGACTCCCCCAGGCGGTAACCATGATTTCAACATGTTAGCTCCTTCTCCCCTATTGGGGATTTTTACTAGTTTTTTCCTCTTTCTTAACAAACAACAACCACAAATATTCCAAGTGTATTACTAACATGAAAAATACCATTTGTCTAATTGGCTAAAATACTGTAAATTAAAGTGATGGTCAGGATTGTTCAAAAAGAAAATAAGGTCTTACACCAGCTAGCCGAAGCAGTGACCCCAGCCCTTTTTGGTACGGCCAAATTAAAAAAGCTTATTACTGACATGAGTGTGGCCTTGGCGAAAGAAGAAGACGGTGTGGCTCTAGCTGCTCCACAAGTTGGTCAAGCTCTTCGAATTTTTATCATCTCAGGAAAAATTTTTACTAAAGAGACCGAGGAAAAAATTAAACCAGATTTGGTTTTTATCAATCCCACCATCACCAGTTTAGCTAAAACCAAACAAGAAATGGAAGAAGGCTGTCTATCTGTTCGTTGGTTGTACGGCCAGGTTAAGCGAGCCACCAAAGCGACCATTACTGCTTATGACGTTGATGGTAAAAAATTTACTCGTTCCGGTTCCGGATTACTCGCCCAAATTTTTCAGCACGAGGTTGATCACCTGAACGGCATTCTTTTTACCGAAAAAACTAAAGAATTAAAAGAGTACAAATTTGAACCCCAAAAATAAAATTATGAATTTTGCCTTCTTTGGTACTGATGAATTTAGTATAAAAATTTTAGAAACTTTAAAAAATAAGGGGCTCATCCCCTCTTTGATTATTACCGTTCCTGACCAACCGAAGGGTCGAAAAATGGTTTTGGCTCCCACCTTAGCCAAAGTTTGGGGGGAAGAAAATGGGGTGAAGGTGATTCAGCCGGCAAGTTTGAAAAGTTTTATCGCTGACCCGACATACGACATGCTAAATACTAAATACGACTTCTTTCTCGTGGCGTCTTATGGCAAAATTATTCCGTCAGAAATTTTAGATCAACCAACTCATGGTACTCTAAATATTCACCCTTCACTTTTACCTAAATATCGAGGGCCGTCACCGCTGGAAACGGCAATTTTAAACGGTGACAAAGAAACCGGTGTCACGATTATCAAATTAGATGAAAAAGTAGATCACGGGCCAATTCTCGCCCAGGAAAAAATTGACTTAAATGACCAATCCCGACACAAAGAGTCGGGACAAGGTATTCCCTTGTATAATTTTGAACAATTACGCGACAAATTGGCGATTCTGGGTGCTGAACTTTTAGCTAAAATTTTACCAGCTTATTTGGCAGACCTACCTGCTCCGACTGGTAAAATAACGCTTCGAGAACAAGACCATGATCAGGCCATTCAGACAAAAAAATTTATTAAATTAGATGGTTGTCTTGATCAATCAGATTCTCCTTTAATAAATTATCGTAAAATTTTAGCTCTCAATCCGTGGCCGAGTACTTACTTAGATTATTTTCATCACCCTGACAAAATCCGAGTGATTATCAAACAAGCCCATCTCGAGAGAGATCAGCTTGTTTATGATCGAGTAATCCCCGCTGGTCGCCAAGAAATGTCCTGGACAGCTTTTTTAAACGGATTGAAAAAATAATTTACTCGGAACCACGACGAAAAGCTTCTTTAATTGCTCGCGCGCCACGACGAATGAGTGATTTTTTTCGTTTTTCATAAGAACGAATTTCTTCGGCCATACTATCTTTCGCCTTATCAATAGCCGCGTAAAGATCTGCTTCCTCCGTTACATTACGTAAAGTTTTACCAGGACAATTTAAATTAATTTCTGCAAAAAACCAATTGCCAGTTTTATGATGATTGGTTTTTTTACCAATCTCCACATTGGCCAAGACGTCGCCACAATTAGTGAGTAATTTATCGAGCATGCCAATTTTATCACTAACGTAAGCCGTCAAAGCTGGAGTTAGTTCAATCCCGGTCGCTTTAAGATTAGTTCTCATGTTAATTTTGATTAATTCTGAGACCTTGTTAGCTTTAGTATAACAAATGGGCTAAAATAAAACTATGGCAACAATCACAAAACTGGACGCTCGGGAAATTTTAGATTCACGAGGTAATCCCACGATCGAAACCGAGCTCAGTTTAGATAATCAGGCAGTAGGTAAAGCCGCTGTTCCTTCGGGCGCTTCGACTGGCAAGTATGAGGCCACGGCTTTGTCAGCCTCAAGCGCTATCGTTAATGTCAAAGGTGAAATTGCTCAAAAGATAATCGGCAGTAATTATGATCAAGCAACCCTTGATCAAGAATTGATTATCCTCGATGGCACGCCGAATAAAAAACATCTCGGTGCTAATGCCATTTTAGGGGTGTCTCTCGCTTTCGCTCACGCTTCAGCTAAAAATCAAAATAAAGAACTTTTTGAGATTTTACCAGGACCAATAAAATTACCGGTGCCAATGTTTAATATTTTAAACGGCGGTAAACACGCTAATAATTCAATTGACATTCAAGAATTTATGGTGGTACCAATTGGCGCACCGAATTTCCGAGAGGCCCTGCGCTGGGGCGATGAAGTTTATCAAGCACTCAAAAAAATTCTCCAAACTAAAAATCTGGATACTGAGGTTGGTGATGAAGGTGGTTTCGCTCCAAGACTATCAAGCAATCTTGAGGCTTTGGATTTAATTATTGAAGCCATTAAGGGAGCGGGTTATGTTCCGGGTAAACAAATTGCTTTGGCGTTAGATGTAGCTGCCAGTGAATTAAAATCTGGCGATGATTATGAATTCAAAAAAGATAATCGAACTTTAACTGAGATCGAATTAATAAATTGGTACGAAGAATTAATTACTAAGTACCCACTTATTTCCATTGAAGATGGCCTTGGTGAAGATGATTGGCCCGGTTGGCAGGAATTAACCGCTCGTTTGGGAAATAAGCTTAATATTGTTGGTGATGATCTTTTTACCACTAACCCAACCCGTCTTCGCGAGGGTATTAATAAGAAAGTGGCTAATGCGATCATCATTAAACCAAATCAAATCGGCACTTTAACGGAAACTTTAGAGGTCATTAAGATTGCCCAAACTGCTGGTTATAAAATAATTGTCTCTCACCGTTCAGGCGAAACCGAGGACACTACTATTGCCGACCTCGCCGTTGGCGTCTCGGCTGATTTCATCAAAGCTGGTGCTCCAGCCCGACCCGAACGTTTGGCGAAATATAATCGCCTATTAGAGATTGAGGAAAAAATAAAGAAATAGCATTTTTATTTTTTCCTCAATCTTTCTCCCTCGACAATATTTAAGTAGCCCTAAGTAAGAGGTTTTGACTTGCCGAAAATGTTTTTCAGAAACTAGCTCTTCTGCCAAATCTTTTTTTAGTTTTCTCATTTTCCTTAATGCCCGCTTTTTAGTTTTGGTTCTCAATATTTGATGGTGAGAATAAATAACATTACCAAGAAAATCGACCCCTTTGGCAAACCGCTGGATAAACACCTTATTAGGATGAAGACAAAGTTTAAGGTTATGATTTAAAAAATCAGAGATCAAAGGCAATAATTGTTCTAATTTAGTTCGGTCAGTATCCAGTACCAGAAAATCATCAGCATAGCGAACATAGTTTTTCACTCGCCACTTTCTTTTAATTTCCTGATCCAATTCATTAAGATAGACATTAGAAAATAACTGGCTAGTTAAGTTGCCAAGCGGAATGCCTTTGCTCGGCGAGATTTCAAAACTACCAATAATTTCAGCCAATAGTACGAGAACTCTATTATCTTTTATCTTTCCCGTTAGGATATCAAGCAAAATCTGATGATCAACCGAGTCAAAAAACAAAAGAACCTCGAGATAAGAGGTTCTTTTGTACACTGAAGGAGAAACGGACACCCAAGTTGCTGTTCGAGTTCCTCGGATTGTCGTTGTCGACATTCACACCGTCCCCGTCCGCATTGCCGACGTTCACGAGATTGCCGTTCGACGAGCGCTCTAATTTTTATACAATTCCGCTATGTCAGACACCCTTCGATCTCTAATGAAGACGGTTGGACGCGTAATAATTTGTGGACACTCCATAAATCAATTTCACCTGTCCATAGAATTATATAAGCAGTGTATTTGGCGAAGACTATCATTAGACAACCTTTCATTAGCCAAGTTTAGTATATGATATAAAGCAAAAGCACGCTACCGGGTGGTAGCGTGCTGACCTTTGGCCCTAGCCAGGCCAAAGGAAGAACAAGTCGGACAAGCCGGCGGGCAAGCAAGACTCAAGTGGCCAAGTCTTCGGCACTGAAGGAGAAACGGACACCCAAGTGGCTGTACGAGCTCCTCGGAATGTCGTCGGCGACATGCACACCGTCCCCGTCCGCATACCCGACGTTCACGAGATGGCCGAACGACGAGCGCGATTTCGTCCAATCCCAAACACCAGGTAGGAGATACTCGCCGTTCACCTTCTTGTGGAGCGCGATGCCCCACAAGCTTTGCGCGGCGGTTCCGCGACAGAGCTGGTTGAGTTGAAGGCCCGCGAGCTCTTCGGCGACCTTCCGCCAATTTTCATCCATCAGCTTAGCGAGCTCGGTTTCGCGATCGTTGAGCTCTGTGACCGCCTCGACTAACGCCTTGGGCAACGGTTGCCCAGTGAAGACTTCAACTTTCAGGTAATCGGCCAAGACGCGGGTCTGGGGCAGATACTTCTTGCTGGTCGAATCGGGTACAAGACCTTTCAGGGTGACCCGCCAATGCCAGTTCGGTGACTTCTCTGTCGTGTAGAATGGCTCGTTCTTGTACCAGTTGGTGTTGCAGAGCAACTTACCCTGGTCGAGCTCGTTGCCCAGCACGTCATAGAGCTGTCTCATCGTTGAGGGGCCGTGCAATTCCAGGCACATGCCGAGCATCCGCAGATGCGTGAGCATCGTTTCGGACAATGGGATGGGCGGAATGTCTTCAGGCGCCGGAGCCAAACTGACGCCAAAAGCGTGCATGATCTCCTCCGGACCGAGACAATCAGTCCCTCGCTGGAACAGATTTCTGGCCAAAGCCAAACCGGGTACTTCAACTCCTTGCGTGGACATAATGTCCTCCTTCCGTTTTTTTCTTGTTATTGTTTTCCTTTGTCGATGTTCAGTTCGTTCAATCACCTCAGCAAACAGGGCCGAAGTGATAACTTTTATCTATTTTGATTATATACCTAAACAACTTTATTGTCAAGGTCAAGCTGGTAAGGCAAAAACCCCTTATTTTGTTGGACTATTTTATCTCTTTGTTTAGAACTTTAAGATTTTTATCTAAATCATAAACTGTCATTCCGCCAAAGGGAATCTCCAGATTAATAATTTCTTCATCGGGAATATTTTCAATATATTTCGCCAGCGCTCGCAAGCTATTATGGCTGGCAACGATTAGGACATTCTGGCCGGTTTTAAGAATCGGCTCAATCAAATTTTGATAAAAAGGCACCGCTCGATTATAAACATCTTCCAAACTCTCTCCTTCTGGTGGCGGGACGTCCCAAGCCCGGCGCCATTGGTAAGTTCGCTCTTCCCCAAATTCTTTTTTAATTTCTCCTTTATTCATCCCCTCCAATAAACCATAACTTCGTTCATCCAAGGCGTGATCAATTGTTACCGGTAGGTTTTCTTGATTCAAATTTTTTAAAATAAGTTCAGTGGTTTCTTTATTCCTTGATAGAGGCGAGGTAAAAACCGCTTTAATTTCTACCCCGACCAGTTTTTGCGCAATTGAAGGAGCGCTCGTTCGCCCCTCGTCACTTAAAGGCACATCAGTCCAACCGCTGAAGATATTTTCTTTGTTCCATTGTGATTGAAGATGCCGAAGTAAAATAAGTTTTGCCATATTAATTGCATTATAACATTTTTTAACTAGAAAAAAATCAGCCCTGGCGCCAACTGGCGCCAGGGCTTAAATCAGGGCAATCTTCCCTCCAGAAATCTCGACTGAAGATTTTCTTGAATCGCTCCTGTCAACACCTCAAAAAGAGCGAGCTTGATCGGCGAAAATACGGAATTAACACCGTTCCGAAAAGTGAACTTCAAGTCACGATTGGCCGGATTCACGAGAGCAAGACGTAATTGCTGGTCAAGCCAATCGCCCACCTCGAGAGCCAGCCAACCCCAGCCTCGGTTTTCGAGGATGGACATCCGCCATCTTTTTCGGTAACTTTGC
>CAZRQY010000016.1:0-8524 GCA_964602495.1 uncultured Candidatus Saccharibacteria bacterium | reverse complement strand
GTTCTTTTTTGTAGTTATTCTTCACTATTTTACTATAGCATAAAAATTATTCTTTTACAAGAATTTTACTCTAAATCCTTTTCATCCCAACAAACTCCAGTTTGTAAGGATGTTATTTTATGTCACGGTCGGTAAATTTTTAATAATCTTCTTCCCCGGCAACTCAACCGCGGTGGTGGGGTTAGGGGGTGTCGTGGGTAAAAAATTGATTAACTTTGTTTATAATAATAATTATTCACATCATGGGCAATATTCAAAATTTCCTCAACCATATTTTTAATTTTATTAACATCCTTCGAAAAATCAGATGGGCTGTACCTTTCTCCTTTTATAGACTTTGATTCTAATTTTTTTAATCTCTCAATCGTCTCCAGGTCATTAGGGCCGACGTTCCCTTGATATTTTAGCAGTTTTTTATAGCCTTCAATCTTTCTGCTTATCTCAACCTTAGAAAAACCCATATCAAAATATGACCCTTTATCGCTAATGTCAATATGAGCAATTATTTTGTTTCTATTATTTTTAATTTTTTCAATTGTATCTTCATATCTCTTTTCAAAATTATCAATCCTAACCCTAAGAATTTGGGGTGAATCTTTTTTTAATTGGCTTAAGCCAGATTTATCCTTCTTCGTCGCTGAGACCAATTTGGCAACATCTAGAACAATAGAGTGCATATATACAAAATCAATATTGTAAAAAGTTTTTACATACTTACCATTTTCTATATTATTTTTGTAGTCTTCCAACTTTTTCAAAATAGTTCGACATAAGTCATCTATAACAAACAAAAGGTTGTAAAAATTTTGAGGATGTTTCATTTTATTTCCGCAATGCTATTACGGCGACGATAAGAGCCCCGAGGGCAATAGCGTTAGCAATTATGCCAATCCAAAACTCCGGTTTTTTATACCAAGGTTTAGTTATCTCGTTCGCTACTTTAGTTGTTGCTTCCCAGTATCTTTCTTTCATTCCCATATTTTTATTTTAAATTTTGTTAATTTGCTGGTTATCCATTTTTTTGCTTCTTGCTCATTATTATTTACCCTTATAATGTTTACCAAAATAATTTAAGACTTCCGAGGAATACCAATTTGAGCCACCCTTCTCGGGATAAAGTGGATTACTTGGTCTCTGCCAATGATACTTCATGTCTCCGTGTATCCTTCTCCTCAGTTTATGATAATTTGGATTTTGTTTAAAATCTGAAAATCTTTTTGCAAGCTCTTTGCCTAATTTAGAACAAGTCCAACTATACTTTTTTATCATCTGCTCTTCAGAAAATTGCATAGCGGGCGCCTTAGGATTATTTGTAATTCTGAACTCAAGGGCTTCAGGATTTGATGTACGCACAAACTTAGTTTCCAGCCTTAGACTTATATTATCTCTTCTGTCTGGATCAGGCTCACAATTCTTTTCCTTGTCAAGGATAAATTTAAGTAAATTTCTTTGTAGCTTTGTGTTATTTGAGACGGTAAAGCTTTCAATCTCTGATTCATGATAAAAGGAGATGGGCATCAAAAAAAAGTTATATTTTTCCAGTCCTTGATTAAACCACGACTGAATTAAAGCGGTATAGCTTTTCAAGCTCGCTGTCCCAACCTCAAGAACCTTTTTTGCTAAATGCAAATCCGGATTGTAGAAATGTATAGAGTTATCACGTACTTCAGTCAAAACCTCTATATTGCCTCTTAACGCTTCAGAGATGTCTTGCGTTTCCGAAGTATTAATAAGTTTAATCGCTTCAAATACATCGAGCGTCATCTTATTTCCTGATCTATTTATTTTATTGTCACCGTCGATTTTCTTTTTAAAAATATCCTGATTTTCTTCGATCAACCTTGCCTTTAAAAGAAGCTCCCATGCATTCAACATTAGAATACAAAAATTCTCTTCACGATATTCAAACTGTGGTTTATTGTAAATTTCAATTGCGGCAACAGCTGCACTGATTGACTTATTAAGAAGTTTTTTAGCCTTTTGTTTCATAAAATTCCTTATTTAACTCCTTATCCTCCTTGCTTACTCCATACTCTTTATCCTCAATCTCGCTCAAATTGATATAAAGCTGGTTTTTTGAATTGTTTTTATTTACCATGTGGATAACTGCTTTTATATTCGGTTTTTGTTCGGTTATAATTAAATTGTAGCGCAACTTAATTTTTATATCAATATGCCAAGTTTAACAAAAAAACAAAAACAAGTCTTTGATTTTATAAATACTTATATTGCTGAAAACGGTATCTCCCCGACTATTGAAGAAGTACGAAAAAAATTAAAACTTAAAGCTATCTCTACTATTCACGAGCACATAAACTCTCTAAAAGAAAAAGGTTATCTTTCCAAAAACGAAAACTCAGCCCGAAGTCTATCGTTAAAAAAAGAAATAAAATCTATTGTCGAAATTCCGGTCGTGGGGATGATCGCTGCCGGCTCTCCGATTGATGTTATTGAAGAAGTTGAAGATTATATCTCTGTCGTTAATCCAAATATCAAAACCCCTAGCGGTTTTTACGCTTTGCGAGTAGTTGGAGACAGTATGATCGATGAAGGAATTTTTGATGGCGATATTGTTGTAATTAAAAAACAATCAGTTGCCGAGAACGGACAAACAGTTGTTGCGATTATTGATGAAGACAAAGCCACCTTAAAAAAACTTTACCGAGAGAAAAATAGAATAAGACTTGAACCGAGAAACCCAAGCATGCAACCTTTATTTAGGACAGAGGTAGAAATAAGAGGTGTCGTCGTTCAAGTTATAAGCAATATTGTCGATAAACCTGAAAAAGCTACCACAAAAAAGACAAAGCATGGTTTTAAAACAATTGACCTCTTCGCTGGAGTTGGAGGAATACGCCTAGGCTTTGAAAATGCTGGTTTTAAAACTGTTTTTGCTAATGACTTCGAGCCACAATGCAAAGAAACTTATGACTTAAACTTTAAAGATTCTAAACTAGTCGTTGAAGATATACGAAAAATTGGAATTGGCGATTTACCTAAATTTGATTTTCTCTTGGGAGGCTTCCCCTGCCAGGCTTTCTCTATTGCTGGATATCAACAAGGCTTTAATGATGAAAAAGGGCGTGGAAATTTGTTTTTTGATATCGCACGAATTATCGAGGCCCGAAAACCAGAAGGCTTTTTGCTTGAAAATGTGAAAAATCTCAAAAGCCATGATGATGGTAAAACTTTTCGAATTATTCAAGAAGCCTTAGAGAGTTTGGGGTATTGTGTGAAAACAAAAGTTTTGAACAGTATGGAATATGGAAATATCCCACAAAACAGAGAGCGTATTTATATTGTCGGTTTTAAAAATAGCGATTATTGCGAAAAATTTGAGTTCCCTACTCCTGTTAAACTTACTAAAAAAATCACCGATTTGTTGGAGAAAAATGTTCCCGAAAAATATTACTACAACGGCAAGCCACTTTACGAGAAGCTTAAAAATTTTATTAAAGAAGAAGGCAAAGTTTACCAATGGAGAAGGCAATATGTTCGCGAAAACAAAAGCGGAGTTTGCCCAACTCTTACCGCCAACATGGGAACCGGTGGACATAATGTCCCGATAATCAAAGACAAAAAAGGTATAAGAAAACTAACCCCGCTTGAGTGCTCGCGAATTCAAGGCTTTCCAGACAGTTATAAATTACCGAAATTGGCAGACTCTGCTTTATATAAACAACTTGGAAACTCCGTCAGCGTTCCCGTTATCGAGGCAATAGCAAAACAGATGATGAAAGCGATGGAATAATTACCAAACCTTTACATTTTTAGCTATAGGTTTAATTTTACCTGTTTGTATAAAATTTTTAATTATACTAAAGCGAGGTCTTTTACCTTCTTTTTGTCTTTCTAAAAAAGTCATACTCTTTTTAACTTCAACTTCATGAATAAGTTTAGTCGGAACTTTATAAACATTAAAGGTCCCGTCCAACTGCCCGCCATTGTAAAAATCGAGAAAATATAAATCATCCCATTTAGAGTTAGGGCCGAAACTTGTCAAATCTTTCCCAACACTTGTTGCCTTTATCTGTTCCGCTCTTTTTTTCTTAATATTAAAGGTGTCGAAAGAGCTAGATGCTTTACCGTTTAGAGAAATCAAGCGCGTAGATTTCGAGTATAGACAAAAAGCCACTTCCGACAAACCTTCAGGCAAATTGGGTTCTCTACATTTATAAGCTTTTAAATCGTTCTTTAATGTTTTCCAAGTGCCAAATATTCTTTTCCACTCCTTTGCGTCTTTTTTATCAAACTGCATCAGGTTCATAGAACAATCATGCCCCCAAATTTTCTGTCTATGTTGAATTGTCTTCATAACAAGAATAATATCCTTAGTATTATAAAAATCAAGTTATACACTCCCCGCGACATACCACGTCGTCCAGCAGAATTAATGATTAAAAATAGAAACCGCCCGACAGAGCCGGGTGGCTTCTGCGGGCGGGCGGTATCACGGGCTCAAAGAGGAAACAAGACGTAATATTCTTCGGGGCCGATGACGCACCGGTGGAAGTCCCAGGCCAAATCAGCAAGTTCGCCATCGACATAGGCCTTCGCCTCCCCGGTTGCCTCTTGAGGGATGGGGATTGCAAAACCCATACCCATCATAGAGAGATTCACCATGCCACTGACTTTCTCCACTTGCTTTTTCATGTAATCGAAAAGCTGCTCGGGTTCCATAGCTACTCCTTTCTCCGTGTTAATGTCTAAATCAATTACTATCACGAAGTTATGACCGTTGTCTATCGACTCGACACACTCCTCCCCTGCCCAGCTTTCATGTGGTTCAGCAGACAAATAGAACCGCCCTCAACTTCCGGAGAAGGAGGGCGGGTTAGATTGTAACAAATCGGTCGGCATTTTGGCAAGATTGTCTTGAGCTTACTTGAGGGGTTTTCTGGGAATAACTTACACATTCTTGCCGGCGACATAACCGGTCGTCCAGCAAAGTTGGAGAGAAAAACCACCGGAGGGGCGGGAGATATTGAGGAGATCGCCGGTCACGTAGATGTTGGAGTGGAGGCGCGAGCGCATGGTGCGAAGGTCAATTTCGGCCAACTCAACTCCCCCATCCGAGACTACCGCGCGATCGAAGCCCATGAGACCGGTAATCGTAAGTGGTAAGGCCTTGAGTAAATCAATAATGAGCCGACGTTCGTCCTTGCTGACACTATGGACTTTTTTCTCGAGATCTAATTTTTTAGTAAGCAAGAAGGCTAAGGCCGGCGCGAGCCCGTCAGGGGCGAGCGCCGGTAAGGTGTTTTTTAAAACCTTATTTTTATTTTTATCTAAAATTTTAATTATCTGCTTCTCGAGCGAACCAGTCTCAGTATCAGGGCAAGTGTCGATCTTAGCAGTCACTACCCCCGCTTTTAATAAATCTTTAACTTCTCTGGCTAGATTTATAACCAGAGGCCCCGAAAGTCCAAAATGAGTAAAAAGAATTTTGCCTTTTTTAGAAAACTTTTTAACCCCGTCTAAGAAAAAAGTAATTTTCATAAACGAGAGTGACACACCCGAAAGATCCTTGACCCATTTTTCCTTAACCGCGAGAGGTACGATATCAGGCGAAGGCTCTTTAACAGTATGACCGAGCGATTTAAGCCAAGAGAAGCCATCACCGGTTGCGCCGAGTTCAGGGTGCGAAAGTCCGCCAGTGGCAAAAATAAAATTGGAAGCAAAATATTTATCTTTATTTGAAAGCATCACTCCGACAACTTTCTGATCATCATCTTTAATTAATTTAACTACCTGGGTGCCGGTTTTGATCGTTACTCTGCCAGCCCGTAGGAACTTCTCCAACACCCGAAAAACATCTTCAGCTTTTTGGGTTGAGGGAAAAGCGCGCTTCCTCGCTTCGACAACCAACGGCAAACCGCGAGTTTCGAAAAATTTAAAAGTGTCTTGAACACCAAATTGAGCAAAGGGCGCCTGGAGAAAATCTTTAGCCTTACCATAATGACGGAGCAGGGCCTCCTTGTCCTCTTCGGCATTAGTGATATTACAACGACCACCACCAGTCGCTTTGAGTTTATCGCCTAATTTTTCATTCTTTTCCAACAACAATACTCGCTTGCCTCTTTCTCCTACAATCCCCGCGGCCATCATCCCCGATGGCCCACCACCAATAACTATGGCGTCGTAATTTTCTGAATTTTTCATTAGTTTTATTCTATCACCACCCAGCGCCATTTGCCGAATTGGTCGCGGTGAAATTGCCAGTTTGAGTAATTAAAATCTTTGAGAAGTTTAGTAATAGCCAGTTTTTGCCCATAGCCAAATTCGAGATAAATTCGCCCCCCAAGCTTGAGGTGATCTTTAGCTTGCTTGAGAAATTTTTTAATTATCGCCAAACCATCCTTTCCCGCATAGAGCGCCTTTTTAGGCTCCCAGTTTTTGACTGATTTTGAGACTTTGGATTTTTGGGTCGGAATATAGGGCGGGTTGGCGAAGATAATGTCGAATTTGCCGGAAATATTTGAAAAGATATTTGTCTTGATAGTCCTCTGATTTATGGGATAGAGATCACCAAAAGTTACTTTGGCGTTTGGAAGATGTTTTTGTACGGCCAGGCCGATGCAACCGGAACCAGAAAACAAGTCTAAGATCGCCAAGGACTGTCCTTTGGTTTTCCAAGGACAGTCCTTGGCGACAGCTTTAATCGCCTGCTCAACCCAAAATTCAGTTTCGGCGCGTGGAATGAGTGGCCTAGCTGATAAATCAATTTTGCAACCCAAAAATTCCTTCCAACCAATAATATAGTCAATTGGTTCACCTCGCCCAAGACGAGCAATCTCTTTTTCCCCACAATTAGGACAATCATGTTTAAGCCAAATTAGTTCTTTTTTGCTAACCATCGATTTATTTTGCTATAATCCCTTATAATTATCAATTAATTTTTTACGAAAGAAATGGAAAATAAAACGCTCGTTAGTCTTGTTCTCGTCGCCATTGTGATCGGTTTGATTATTGTTGGTTGGGGTGCCACTCGCCCAAATCAATCAATCGATTTATTAAACACTGCCTCAAGTTCCCCTATTAATCAAATTAACCAAAACGAAAAAATGTCTCAGATCATTACTTTAGATACGTCGCTCGGGCAAATTCAATTCGAAACTTACGAGAGTGATGCACCCAAAACTGTCGCTAATTTCGTGAAGCTGGCCAATCAAGGCTATTATAACGGCCTAACCTTCCATCGGGTGATTCCTGACTTTATGATTCAAGGTGGTGATCCTAATTGCACATCAGAGCAATCAACAGGCGTTTGTGGCACTGGCGGTCCTGGTTATCAATTTGCCGATGAATTAAATCCTGACACTCCGTCTTATCAGGCTGGTTATCAAAGGGGTGTCGTGGCCATGGCTAATGCTGGTCCCAACACTAACGGTTCGCAATTCTTTATTATGCACCAAGATTATTCCCTTGATCATAATTACACAATCTTCGGTAAAGTAATAAAGGGCCAGGAAGTGATTGATGAAATTTCCAAGGTTAAAACCGCCGAGGGTGATCGTCCAGTGACAGCAATTGTGATTAAAAACGTAGAGGTTAGCAATTAAGAGGATGAAACTTCTCTTTTTAGACACCGAAACTACTGGTAATGACCTGGCCAAGGATCGCTTGTGTCAAGTTTGTTATCGAACGGCAACTAAAACACGCACCGAATACTTTAAACCGCCAGTGCCGATCGAGATCAAATCGATGAGTATTACTCATATCACCAATAAAGCGGTTGCCGACAAAGAGGCGTTCGCGACCAGTGCGATGAAAAAAGAATTGGAAATTTTACTCGCTGATCATATCCTTGTCGCTCACAATGCGAAATTTGATATTGCGATGTTGGAAGCGGAAGGCTTAATTGTTTCGCAATTTATTTGTACCTTGCGCTTAGCTCGATATTTGGATGAGGAGGCAGTAATTCCCGAGTATAATTTGCAATATCTCCGTTATTATCTTGACCTAGAAATTGACGGTCCAGCTCATGAGGCAGAAACTGACGTCAAAGTGACCGAAGCGATTTTTGAACGACAATTACAAAAATTTAAGGAAAAAAATTCAGAGGAAGACGAAGTGATCAAAGAAATGGTTAGGATTTCTAATCAGCCAACCATCCTTAAAAGAATTCCGTTTGGTAAATATAAAGACAAGATGCTAGCTGAGATCGTACAAATTGACCGTGGTTATCTAGAGTGGTTATATAAGCAAAAACTGACTGATGGCGAAGGAGATGAGGATTGGTTATACACTCTTAGGCATTATCTGGGGATATAGTTATTGCGTTAATTAAGTGATTTGATTATAATCCAAGAGGTTAATCTTATTAGCTAATTTAAAAACAAAATGGACGAAGAAAAAAAAGGTTCCGTTTGCACCGATGAGTGCACCTGTAAATGCAATGACGCTAGTTGCAGTTGTTGCGAGAAAAAGCCAGCCGAGACGGCTGTCAATCCGGGAGTCACACCAGCTGAGACGGCTGTCAATCCGGGAGTCACACCAGCTGAGACGGCTGTCAATCCGGGAG
>CAZRQY010000015.1:0-8915 GCA_964602495.1 uncultured Candidatus Saccharibacteria bacterium | reverse complement strand
CAGAAAAAACAGTCAGAAGCGGAAGTTGATTCTCCCCTCTATTCGAGGGTCAGTTTCCTGGCCCTGGTCAGTGACAGGAATGACAACATCAAAAGTCGCGGTCAGGTTCCGATCCTTCGTCAAGAAGGTTCGGGTTCCTAGGGTGACGGCGATGTTGTTTTCGGTCGAGCTCCAGCTTTCGCCGAAGTCAACTTTCTTGGCCTGGAGGTCCCAGACATCAATCATCCCATGGAGTTCAAACCGATTGATTGGTTCCCACACGGCGATGGCATAGGCGCCAACGAGGTCGCTGGTGCGACTGTCGTTTTTTGCCCAATACAAGGCGCCACGCAGGTAGAAATTCTCGGTTAGGTGAAATTGACTGTCGAGAGCCAAACGTAGATAGTCTTCCGACCACTGGGCGGTACCGGCAAACCAATTTCCCTTGCCAAAATTCTTTTGGACTCGACAGGAAGACTCCACGCCGACCCAGTTCTGGGGATCATCAAACGCGATTGGTTTTGACAAACCACTCACGTCCGCCAAAAAGAGAACACCATCCTCTTCCCCACCCCATAACTTCTCGACTTGGAATCCCCAGGCACGCAATCCGATTGGATCGCAGGTTGGATAACTCACTGTCTCGTTATGAGTAGGACCTGGAGTGGTATAACCACCGGCGAGGAATATTCTTCCAAGACGAAGAGTAAACTCACTCTTTGTCTTGTACCAAACGTTGGCGAACCGGAGCCAATTACCAGCCCTTTCCTGCTGGAGTTCGGAGAAATCGAGAACAAGTAACCCTCCCCACTTCTCCGACTTGGACTTGAGGTCCGCACAGAGAAGCAATTTGGCGAGGTCGAAGTCTGCCTCTCCGTCAGCCAGTGATTCGTAGATTTGGACAAACCCTCCCAACTTGAGCTTGGCGGTGCCAAGGTCAATTGAGGGAATTCCCTTTTCCGCTTTTTCTTCCGTCGCTGTTGCGCTAGCCATTGCCAGCACGCAAAGCACAAACGCTACGAATTTTCTCATCGCTCTTTCTCCTTCCGCTTATTTTTTCGTTCCTTTTTATTACAAAGACCAAACTTTAGCCGATGGGGCTAAGCTTCTACCTGTTCATATCTCTGGCATAAATTAATAAATCTGTCAATAATGCGCAATGGGTATTTTTTTCTGTTACCAATAAAAAAAGACCCATAACATAACGTGGGTCCCCCGGATAGTATTCATTATCCACAATATAACTAATTGTTATATTATTGACAGCTAAAAGCTATCTCGTGTATACTTCAAATATTAGTGGCTTCGGCCTCCGAGGACCCCGCACTTGTTGCGGGGTCCGATTGTTTTAAGGCTGTGGATAACTTTACTTTTCTATAAAATTTATGTTACAGTATAAATAAGCAAGTAATTCCCTGAGCGTGAGGCTCCGTATGGTTCCTCTATATAGCGTTCAGGGTCTTGTGGCCAAAAGAGCGTGTCCTAGGTCTAGGGCCCGCTCTTTTGGCCTTTTACCATATTTTACAAAGATGTTTTTTATTAATCACTTTTTTTAAATCCTTATTTTTACCCGTAAAACAATCTTTGATTGCTCCACTTACAAGATCAGATAATTGCATGGCGTTTACATACTCTGAATTTACATGAGTAATATGTTTTATGCGTTTAATAGTTTTTGTATTAACTCGTTTAAATAAGTAATTATCAAAACCCTCAAAATAATCACCGTTATACATTCTTCTATCGGCACGATCAATAACAACCTCTGATTCCAATAGATTTTGTTTTTTGGTGGCGAATAAAACAAGTTTAGACAGATTATAGTCATCAAAAATATTATGGAGTTTTGTATGGCCAGATACAGCAAATTTGCCTTTGTACTTTACCTTATCTATGAGGCGATAATAAATGGGGATTTCGATTTTGTTTATAATTGCCAGTAGATCTTTGTACATCTCAAGCGGAATAATGGTGGACTTTATTTCGCTTCTAAATCCGTATTTCTGGCGAATTTTCATTATTTCGTTCTCTAGGGCAAACAATTTAATCGAGTCGAGATAAATAGCACTTAAAATATAAAACAGACTAGATCCCGTTGAGATTTTATTTCCTTCCGGGTCTGCCTTAAAGGGTTTTCCCGGATCGCCCGATTCATCCACAAAAATATAGTGCTGAATATTTGCCATAAAATTAATGCTTCGTTTTATCTACTAATTTATAAGTCAATAATTTGGAACGGCTTGCTCTAGTTTGGATTATGGGTTTCATTTTTTTATTCTTTTTTATCTTCAAATTTACCTAAGGGCATAATCTTTTTGACTCTTCCACCGTAAAGTTTTGAACGATGATAGATCGCAATACCACCTGTTAATAGTGCTGACCCAGAAAAGGTCAAAGCACTAAACAAGATTGAATTGTTGATGCTGTTTATTATATAAGATGTCCAAAAACTTACAGCGATTGTGAGCGATAAAGAAGCAATTCCAGAAAAAATCTCATATTGTCGAAATTCGTTACCTTGCACTAAATCAACTTGAATACAAGATGGCAAATTGACTTCGACGGTTGTAGATGTGCCAACTAGCGCTGTGTTCTCAGTTTCTTTTCGTTGGCTCATAATTTAAAATTGATGTCTTTCTTGGGGACAGTGAATTTACTACGAATGTCGACCACATATTGATTTATTGTGTCAAATATTTTCTCTATCTGGGCTTCATCATAAGAATAAGCACTCCTATTAGAACAATTGCCAAGAACTCTAATGCTGTTAAGCACATTATTAACACGATATTCTGCAATCCTTTTGAATCTATCGGCTGAATTCTCCATATTTTAAATTTTTGCTTAAAAAGTAAATAATACGACCAGTTATCCTATTATAGTTCTAATGACAAAAAAGTCAAGCAAAAATAGCTTAACTTAGGGATAATATGCGGGAAATATCGAAAATATTGGCTTAAGAATGACCTATTTATATAATCTCTTTCAAGAACCTTCCACAATCTTTATCTCCTCCTCCGTCAACCCATAAATCTTATACACCTCTCCGTCAATCTTTTTGTCGGTCCTTTCAATTTCAGTTTTTAAACTTTCCCATTTATCCGAATGCTCGGGCGTTTCATGAAGCTCTTTGTTAAGAGAAAGCATTTTATCAACCAATGAAACTATCTCTTTTTGCTGGTCTTTGCCTCCGACACACAAGGGGATGTTAACCAAGGGCTCTTTGTCTAGTTGGAAATTGTTTCCTTGCATTTTTCCCTTGTTTCTCAACCAAAAAGCAATTAAGTTTGAGTTTAAAATTCCAGTAAGATATTTTTGACCAACACGATTTGTTTTTATTATATAAAATGTCGCAGATATATAACTGTCAAAGTCAACATATGAAAATATTGGTCTCTGACATTTTCTTAAGGCGACAATTTTTTCACCAATAAAAAACTTTTCCTTTTTTGCGCGATGTAATCCATAGGGTCGATTATCTGAGGTTGTAACTTCCTTAAATTTATCTAAATGCGACCTTATGTTTGGGTACAATTTTATTTTATCAGAATCTTTAAAACTAGAATCTGTATATATAACCCATTCTTTATTCTTTTGGTTTGCATAATATCTACCAATTTCTTCCGTTGTATATGATGGCTTGATTATTTCTAGTTCCTTTTCTTTAAATTTTATTTTGTCTTTTTCTAAATTGTTCAAAACAAAAATTCCATCGCCTATTGAAAAATTTGATCCTAAAATTTCCTTTCTATCATTATTGACACGGTCATGATGATGGTGGATACCATTAGAAATTTCATCATCTTTCAGTTCGAAATTTTTCTTGCTCTGGATTTTATCAAAAATTGACCCTGATTCTTGACTAGAAAAAGTTATATTCTTGCCGACTAATTTTTTTGGTTCAATTTCAATTTCTTCTTTCTTATCAAAAAGTTTAACAAACAACTCATCTTCGCTAATGTTTTTGTCACCAATTCTCAGATATTCCATTTTGTATTTGTCGGCGGGTTTCTGTTTTTGAAAAATATAAATCATCGTCTGAATTCCGGCTTGCTCAAAGACTTTATAATCGCCAAAATCAAGAAAGGTTTTTATCTCGCCCTCGATCAAAAATTTATCCCTCATAATACTTGCCCCAGCATTAGTCACCCAATTGTTCGGAGCGATGAAACTCATTACCCCGCCATCTTTCATTAGATCAACAGAAATACACGCAAACATTGTCCAAATATCCATCTTGCCTTGATAGTAAGGACTACCATGCAGATCGTCGAAGGCGCTTTTATTAACAAATTCTTTGATATATGGCGGATTGCCGATAATTACATCAAAACCGCCTTGGGCGAAAATTTCGGGGAATTCTTCTTGCCAGTTGAATTTTTCGGAAATAAGTGAATTGCCGTTTTTTATATTGTTGTCTAACCGCGGAAGAAGAGCTTTTTCGTCTAAAGAATTTATGAGTAAATTAAGGCGAGCAATTTCTATCGCCTGTTTGTCTAAATCAACGCCAAAAATATTCTCTAGCAGTATTTCTCGCTTGATATGTTCGTTGCTTGAGCCAAATTCTCGGTATTTTTCAGCAATGGCCTCAAGGGCTTTAATGAGAAACGAGCCAGAGCCACAAGCTGGGTCTAAAACTTTTATTTTCTTCAAATCAGCTAAACTATGGCAATTATCTAAAACCGGCTTTAGAGCGTTTTTGACAATATAATCAACAACAAAGGGCGGGGTGTAATAAATCCCCTGTTCTTTGCGTTTTTTTACATCTTTTTTAACATTTATTCCCTTTTTAGATTGGGATAACTTGTAATTCAAGTAATTTTCATACACCGTGCCAAGCACATCGGCTGGCATGTCCCTGAAGTTATACTCGTAATAACCTTTTTTGCCGTATAATTTTTTGATTACTTCTTCTAACCCTCCGTTCCAAACCTCCCAACTCTCAAAAGTATGTGGCGTAAATAGGTTAGAATCATAAACTTTATCCAATTCGCGGAAAATCGTGATCATGGCCTCAAAGGGCTTATAACCTTTGGAATTTTCGGCTTGATGTAATAAGTTTTTTAAGATATTGGGTTCGACTTCTCGATCCTCGGCTACGCGAAGGAAAATTAAGCGATCTAGAAGTTTCTGCACTCCCTCATCAAGTAAATCTTTCGGGATATTTAATTTGTCGTTGCAAATTCTAAAAGATTCAGTAAGTTTTTCCCTGCACCACTGAATATCTTCATTTAGTTTTTTGATAACAGTGGAAACTTGGACTTGCTTTTCTTTTTTCCCGTGTTTTTCAGCAAAAGCGTCAAGCCCTTTATTTTTGAAGGATTCTTTTGATAATAGCCAAAGAGTTTCAATATCCTTAATGTAGTCCTGATGTTTTATCTCAAAAACCAATTTGTCCATCAAAGATGTTTTATCAATTCTTTGGGCATTAAAAACTTTTATTCCCTCAAAGTCAGTCAAAATGGCGTAAGTTACGCCTTTGTTCCAAGAGTAATTAATGGCTTGATTAGCGAATTTGGGGTCATCTAAATCTTGTTTTAAGGCCTTTGCTTCCAAATAAAACTGGGTAATCCCGTTTATCCTAAAATTATAGTCTGGTCGGCCGGAACCCTTAATGTGATCTTGAGAGGAAACTTCGTCTTTCTCGAAAACATCCCAGCCGAGCGATTGGAATAGGGGCAAAATAAAGCCGTTAATGGTGTCTTCCTCGCTATAACTTTTTTCTTTTTTGCCTTTGGCGACCTCATCATATTTGGCAACTAAATCGGTAATTTTTTGTTTGGCTTTCTCTTTTTCCATTTGTTTAGTCTACTCTAAAACCTCATTTTTTCAAATCGCGCCCGCCACACCTCGGGCTCACTTGAGGTCTGGCGGGGGGGGGTTAGGGATGTCGCACAATATTTAACAGAAAAGTGATATAATTAACCCTGAAAATAAAGATGGCTGATTTAATTAAATTAAAACAAGAGTTTTTGGAGTATCTCGAAATTGAGAAAGGCCGAAGTTTAAAGACGGTGGAAAATTACGATCGTTATTTGACGCGATTTTTTAAACAAACTGGGATTAAGACCCCGAATGGTATTACTGATAATCTGGTGCGGGCTTATCGCTTATGGCTAAATCGACAAATTGGAGCAGATAAAAAAGCTAATACCACCCTTAAAAAAAATACCCAAAATTACCACCTGATTGCTTTGCGGGTCTTTCTCAAATATCTAGCCAAACGGTCTATTCCCTCTCTCCCGCCGGAGAAAATTGAATTGGCCAAGACGGCTGGTCGCGACTTGGATTTAATTACGGAAGCTGAATTGAAACGATTGCTTAAAATGCCTGACCAAGAAAAAATCGATCCTGACAAAAGCGCTAAAGAGAAAAAAATTACTGAAGTAAAAATTTTACGCGATCGAGCCATCCTTGAACTTCTTTTTTCAACCGGTCTGCGCGTTTCTGAGTTATGTTCACTTGATCGCGATACCATTAATTTAAATCGCGATGAATTTTCAATCAGAGGCAAAGGCGAAAAGGTGCGTCTGGTTTTCTTGTCAACTTCGGCCAAAACAGCCATAAGGTCTTATCTTGATAAACGCGGGGATTTAAATGAGGCCATGTTTTCTGGTTTATCTGAAATTAACAAGAGTAAAGATAACGACGGGCGTTTAACTCCTCGTAGCGTTGAGAGGGTTATTAAAAAATATGCCATCAAGGCTGGTATTACCAAAAAAGTGACACCTCATACTTTGCGTCACTCTTTCGCCACCGACCTTTTGCAAAATGGCGCTGATATTCGTTCGGTCCAGATGATGCTGGGTCATTCTAGTGTTTCAACAACTCAAATTTATACTCATGTTACTGACAAACAATTATTAGAAATCCACAAGAAATTTCATAATAAAAAATAACTGTTATCGAGAGACTAGCTGATCAGGCTGTGGATAAATGACTCGCCCGCCTAAATTTTTGTAAAAACTTAGGCGGGTAAAACTTATCCACTTTTTATAAGGGACAAGCTATTGGACAGGTTTGTCCTATAAGTCTATAATTCTATCAGACGTGATTTGATCTTCGTCAAACGTCACTTAACTTCAAAAAATAGCTGTCCTTTAGAGGACTCAGCTAAGATAAAATAAAATAGAAGGAGGGCGTATTTTAAAAGTAAAGGGTCTAAGCCAGAGACCCCGAAGTCTGGCAACAATTGGCGACCGAAAATAATCTGTCGCCCACTAATTACCGGGCCAGTCGGTTCCTTCGGGGGCGAGTGGCCCATTTTATTTACCAGATTATCTTACCCGATACTTATCCCTAATTTTTTTAAGCTCTTCTTGCTCTACTTCTTCTTTCTTATCCTTTCCTTTATCGGCTAGTTTTTTTAGCTCATTTTCTGATAATTTAGCCAATCCCCCTACCCGTTTCACGAGAAACCCCTCATTATTTATATCAGGATTTTCTAAGGCTTCTTCTAATAAAGCGTTTAAAATATAGCCTATTTTGGGTCCGGGTGTTTCGCGTGTAACCTCCATAATCCGTTTTCCATCGATTTTTAACATTCCAACCGAGGTAGGAGCACGTAAGGCTTCCTCAATCATCGATTCATACTTTCTTAATCGATAAGGCTCTTCTTTTGGTCGGCCCATACCAATTCGGTCACAAATCCGAAGATTCATTAAATCCCAGATATTGTCAGGTCCAACATTGACAATGATTCGACGAACGGCGGATAAGGTAATTTTTTCTGGATCGGCAAAAAACATATGATTTCGCACCATTTTTTGTATTAACTCGATTTCTTTATTGGAGAATTTAAGGCGGGACATAATTTTTACAGCTATTCTCTCACCGACTACTTCATGGCCATAAAACGTATATTCCTTACCTTTCAGACCCACCCTTCGAGTCTTAATTTTGCCAATATCATGAAATAAAGCGGCTAGTTTCACATGCAACGGGTAATTTTTGTCAGCGCCGTGTTGAACTGATCGGAGGGTATGTTCCCAGATATCGTAAACATGTTCCCCTTTTTGTTCCAAACCAATCCCTCCCTCTAATTCAGGTATAATATATTGTAAAATACCAGTTTTATGGCTTAAAATAAGGCCATTCATTGGTTCAGGCGAATCAATAATCTTCACAAACTCGTCTCTAATTCTTTCAATAGAGATCTCTTTTAATAAGCTGGAATTACGAGAAATGCCATCTAAAACCTCATTGTTGCACGTGAAACCGAGCTCGCAGGCTAATCTAATGGCCCTAATCATTCGCAGAGCGTCTTCAGAGAAGCGCTTATCAGCTTCTCCGACTGTTTTGATGGTTTTGTCCTTTATGTCCCTTATCCCTCCATATAGGTCAATTAATTCATCATCAGTCGGGTTATAGGCCAAAGCATTGATCGTAAAATCGCGACGAGCCAGATCATCTTCAATTTTATCGCTAAATTTAATTTGGTCAGGATGACGTCGGTCGGAATAATTAACCTCTGTTCGAAAAGGTGTCACCTCAATATTTCCCAATTCTGCCCCAACTTCACTGGGCAAGTTTTTATTAACGACCGTGACTGTTCCGAACTTGTTTTCATAAACAGTTTTAGGAAATAAGGGAATAATTTCTTCCGGCGTAGCATTAGTTGTAATATCCCAATCTTTGGGCGATTGGCCAATTAGACTGTCACGGACACAACCGCCGACTAAATAAGTCAAAAAACCTTTGTTTTGCAAGGTTTCAACAATCTCTATGATTTCACGTGGAACATCTAATTTTAACTTGACTGAGTTAGTCATGCTGTTATTTTAGCCTAATTTTGCTAAATATTCAAAAAATCGCTAGAATTAAAGGGTTATAAATGTCCCCGTGGTGAAATGGATATCACAACAGTCTTCGGAACTGTCGTTAGGGGGTCGAATCCTCTCGGGGACGCCCGAAATTATTAAAGGGCATGTGGCGGA
>CAZRQY010000014.1:0-9615 GCA_964602495.1 uncultured Candidatus Saccharibacteria bacterium | reverse complement strand
TACCGATGACGGCTTTAGACACTGGCATGGTCAGGGTGGAGAAACTAAGGCTGAATTTGAAGAAACGCAAACAAAAATTACTTCAGCGCTTTAATCCCCGGCAAGGTGCCAGTAGCGAGAAAATCAAGCATCGCTCCGCCAGCTGTAGAAACAAAATCAAAATCTTTAATTAAATTAAGTTCTCGAATCGCGACCAACGTATCCCCGCCACCAACAATTGAAACACCGTGGGCCTTGGCAATTATTTTCGCCGTCGTTAGTGTTCCTGTTTTTGCTCCCGTTTCAAACCAACCGAGTGGACCATTCCAAAGAATCAATTCAGCTGATTTGGTTATCTGCTCTATTTGCTTGAGTGATTTCGGACCAATATCGACAATCTGACCTTTTTTATTTTTTATCACATCTAGCGGCAAGATTATTTTTTTATTTTTTAAAAGTGGTTTGAGATAATTCACATTATCTTCGGCAACAGAAGAACCAATATCGCAACCTAACGCTTTCATAAAAGAATTAGCCAGAGCCCCCCCAACAAAAATTGAATCAGCCGTTTTAAGGAATTTTTTAATTAAAGGAAGTTTGGTTTGAAATTTCCGACCGCCGATAATTACGACTAATTTGCCTTTCGGTTTAAACGCTAGGCTTAAATTCTTAAACTCTTTAATGAAAAGCGGGCCAGCATAACTCGGTAAATATTTAGTGATGGCCGAAACGGAAGCGTGAGTCCGATGAGAAACAGAAAAAGCGTCGTTAACATAAATATCGGCTAAAGTGGCCAATTGTTTGGCAAATTTAGGATCATTTTTTTCTTCACCCTTAAAACGCCGAAGATTCTCTAATAGAACAATCTGTCCAGAATTGAGACTGAGGTCAATTTTCGGCCTAAGGTCGACCAACTTCGAGCCAATAATCAATCTGGTTGGAAATAATTTATTGAGATATTTGGCAATTGGCGCCAAACTGGCCACGCCGTCGCTACCTAAATGGCTAGTTAAAATAATCCTAGCCCCTTTCTTGATTAAATAATTAATGGTAGACAAACTTTGCTCAATCCGAAAACTGTCAATAACCCTTCCTTTTTTAATCGACACATTAAAATCAACACGAACGAGAACTTTTTTGTTTAATAAGTCTTTCTTTTTAAGCTCGGTAATAGTTTTCATTTTACCTATTTAGAATGTTCCGCGATTTTGACAATTTCGGCGAAATTTTTAGGATTAAGCGAATCTCGTCCCACTAAGAGACCGTCCGCTTGACCAGCACTGAGAAAATCGCCAGCATTTTGCGCGTTGGCCGAACCACCATAAAGCACCGGTAAACTTAAAGCTTTCTTTTTACCGATAATCTGGCTAACGATCTTACGGATAAAAATTTTATTATGGAGAAAACCTTCTGGTGTTTCTACCCCGGTTGCATTTTTGCCGATCGCCCAAACTGGTTCATAAGCAACAATCAATTTGTCGGCTTGCCGAGTAGAAAAACCGACTAAATCTTTTTCCAATTGACTTTGTAAAGTATTCAAATACTCGCCGTGGCTATCACGTACAGCCTCACCAATACAAAGAATTATTCGTAAACCGGCAGCCAAGGCCACTTTGATTTTCTGGTTAATAATTTCATCATTATCACCAGCGACCCGTCGTTCAGAATGACCAATGATCGTCGCCTTGATACCCAAATCCCGAACCATATAGGCCGAGATTGAACCGGTCTGGGCGCCCATATCGGCAAACGAGACATCCTGGGCTCCTAATTCAAGCTTATGACTACGGGGAGTTAATTTCTTTAACTCGGACAAGTAAATCGCGGGTGGGCAAATCAGAACCTTGGTTCGACGAGTTCGACTAGTAATTCTTTTAATCGCGACGTAAGTTTGCTTAGCATCCTTGAGCGTTGCCGGATTCATTTTCCAATTCCCGGCAATAAGTTTGGTTGACATCTTTCGATTCTAACAGATTCTTAACGTTCACGCCAAGAAATAATCTGATATTGATCAGAGGTCAAAGGAAAGGATGGTGGCGGGCCATAAAGTAAACCCCCATCATAGGTAATATTACGAATATCATAACCAGTCCCATTAGTATAAGCAAAACCATAACGTTCCTTGGTCGCAATCATTCCGTAAAGAGTTACGCGATCACGTTTATAGCTTGAGCCGCAATTGGAAGTATAATAATATCTTCCGACTCGACCATTTTTAGCCACCAAAGCTGCATCAATTTGTAAATCATCTTCACTATAGAGTCCGACATTAAAATTATTTTGAG
This sequence comes from uncultured Candidatus Saccharibacteria bacterium, assembly GCA_964602495.1. Classification (GTDB taxonomy): domain Bacteria; phylum Patescibacteriota; class Minisyncoccia; order Phycocordibacterales; family XYD1-FULL-46-19; genus CAIPHT01. The sequence continues at coordinate 7,351 of CAZRQY010000014.1, read as the reverse complement.
CAATTAAACCAATAACGTCTTGCCCGTCGTAATTAGTGTATTTTAGGTCGTCATTAACGGTAATGCTCGTATTAGTATTGGTACTTTCGGGAAATCTTCCCGAAGCAATGGTTAAGCGAGCACTATTAATTTGACCCGACACCCAAACATGGTCTTCGGCAAAAATAATACCATTAGCAGGAAAAGGATAATTGGCAACAAAAGATTGATTCTTGATGCTCCAGGTACCCCAGCCGGTGGCACTATTTGAGCAACGGCGAGGCGGTGAGTAAACCGAAGTTACTTTATAAACATCGAGGGTATCATTAGTTTTGAGGACTAAATGATAACCTTGAGCGCTAGACCCTGATAAATAACGACCGTCGACAGTATTAGCTTCAGTTTTAAGATTAGCTAAGTCAGCCGTCAGTCCGGTAAAATCAACCGCTGGTACCGGAAATTGTCGACCGACCATAAAGATATCAGCACGATTAGGGACAGCTGTTGGTGGAAGAGGGTCAATTGGCGAGATATGAGTATGAACTCCGTATTCAAGATTATGGTCTTCATGGTCAGGATCGTCATAACTGACTTGAGCGCTAGTAATAAGATTATGAATCAAGCCGTCGAAACGAATACCGCCATTTGAATGGATTGGGCCAAAAACTTCAGTCCCTTCGCCAAAGCGTATTTTGGCGTTGGCAACAATGGCATATTTAGCAAGCGACGGAACGGCCATTTGAGATTCAATTACTCGCCGAGCGTTTGAACCGTCAAAAACTTCTCCCTCAGAAGTGATAATAACCAAAGTTGAACCGATCGCCGGTGGCGTAATAGTTAAAGAATATTGGCCAATAATATTATCATTCTTATCCTTATAACTATGAATGTAGGGGCCAGCCGAAGGAGCTTGGCCGTCATTAAAATCAGTTGGCGCATGGGCTAAGTGCCAACGATAATATTCCACTCCCGCCTCGGCAATCTGAAAAGCTTGTTCGCGCGAAGCCAGATAACGAGACAACCTTAAACTGGTCCCCGCCCAACCAATTAGTCCGCCAATAATAATCACGCCGGCCGTGCCGAAAACAAGAACTTGAACTAATAAGTAACCTTTATTCATAAATTATCTTTTAAATTTCTCAACATCACCTGACTGGATAAATAAATTGGCACCGGCGCCTGAGCAGAATTAGCATCAATTAAAAATTCAACTTTTATTAGGCGAATATTATTTATCTCCACCGGCTCACTTAACGGTAAACTAGAAGCCGTACCGTCATAAGCTTGATCATAATAACTGAAAATCAAATCACCCTCGTTGATAATATCATTAATAATGATTGAAACGCTTTCGGTATCTAACGCGTAAACATAGGGTTGGCCAGTCGGAAAGACAATCCCCCGTTTTAAAGTTCGTCCGTCAAGAAAATAGTGTAAGCGTTCACGTTTTTCATCATTATTAGTGTCACTATAAAAAACAAGATCATCCCGGTCAGCTGATTCAATCGAATAAGTGCCGGTATTAGATGGTTCGGCGGTGCGTAATTCCGCGATCAGACGTCGCATGGTAATTTTGGCCTCACTTTCCGCCACCAATTCTCGGGACCAAACATAATTTTGCCAAAAAATATCTTTGCCAAAACTAGCGATGACTAAACCAATAATAACCACGATACCAACAACAACCAGCATCTCGATAAGAGTAACTCCCTTTATTTTTTTTTCTTTAATCATTGTGGGTTAAGGGTAATTTCTAAAATTTGCCAATCACCATCAAGTAAAAGCGGTGCTAAAGAGTCTTGATAACCAGCTTTACTAGCCGTTACTAAATAATCACCAACCGAGAGGTCGTCAAAATAAATTTGACCGAAGGGTAAACAAGCCGAACTATAAGTAACCGAGAGATCAGAAATATTAGGAGTAACCAATGGGTCAGCGGTTGATAGAAAGATTCGATAACGCAAATAGCGTGCCGGCGAATTAGCTGAAGTGATCGTTGCTCCAGCAATTGAATAATAGGTGACCGACGTACCGTCTGGACCGAACCAGTGCCAGGTCGTGGTCGCCTGATCATCACCAGTGGCAATTTGGAAACGAACACTGGTCGGGCCGGTCGAACTGGCTTGATCGGCCGGTGACCAATTAAGATCATAAAAATTTGTGGTCGTGGCGCCGGAATCAAAAACACCGGAAATAAGATAACCGCTCGGGCGATAATTATCCAAAACCTTTACTAATTTAAGTTCGCCGATTGGTGAGTGAGTTTCGATATTGCCATCAGTCTCCAGACCACCTGTCGACCAATCAGTTTGCGTAAAATAACCGCGATTAGTGATAAGCGTTTGATCGACCCCGTTCCCTGAAAGATTGACCGCGACATTAGACAAGGGCAATCCGGAAGTTCCATCTTTGATCGAGACCAAGAGACCACGGCCAGTTTTGGGTTTTAACACTAATTTAACAATATTGTCTGTTCCTGGTGGAACCAGGACTGACTGAAGTGGGAAAGAACCGGCAATCACCAGACTAGTATCATCAGCTTCAAAATTATAAGTATCCCAGTCCAAATTGGTAAGAACCAATGTCCCGTCTGACGGAATAGTCTTGTCTTCATCGTAACGAAGAACGTCAGGATCAGTGCCAAGTAATTGGGTCCCCCTCAATTTGAGGTCAAACGGCCCTGTTGGCAGACAATAATTATCAACTGCCTGTAACGTCAAATTACTCAACTGGTCAATCACTAAGCTCAATTGAGTTAATTGTCCGGCCAAAACAGTGGCGTTGGGACTAGTTGGGTTGGCCAACCCCGATTCATCTTTAGCATAGGTTCGGGCTGAAGAATAACCAGTCTTACTGACTTCAACCTGATAAGCAAAGTCGCCCGGCGGAATATCAACCAATTGAAGCAAGCCATTATTATTAGTCACGTCTTGGATGACAATCGTTGTTGTCGCCTTGATATTGGTAACTTTAACGTCGGCCTCGAAGACCGGCTGACCGTTGGCGTCAAAAACTTTAACAAAGAGCGCGCCATTACCGGAGCTGGTTTCTAGATTTTTAGGACTAACCGTCGTTGTTAAAGTGAGTGGCTCAAAATGACGACAGGTATTACTACCGCAAGACACAGTTACTTCAACCAATTTATAATCAGCCGGAGTTAAGTCATTAGGACTACCACCAATTGTGCCATCAAAAGGATCATCAATATCGCGAACGGTGGTGGTGACTTTAAGAACCAAACCGGAACTAGTCGCAAAACGTTCATAAGGAAGTTTACCAGTGGGCCAACCATCAAGAATACCAACGTCTGAATAAGGTAGATTGCGAGCAATTTCAGTTTGTTCGTTGGCTAAATTAATCGCGATCGCCTTGGTTTTTGCACTGAGAGCTAAACCACTCACACCAAGAAAAGCTTGATAAATAGCGAGGGCTAACATCGCAAAAATGGCCGAGGCAATAAGGGCTTCAACTAGGGAAAAGCCTTGTGTTTGACTCTTAAAATTTTTTTTACTAAATCGCATTAGACAGTGAATACATAGGGCCGATCATTGAGACCGCAAATAGACCGACCGCCGCGCCGATAATAATCATCAAGACCGGTTCAATGATTGTTGAAAGATTTTTGGTGATCTGATCAACTTCTTCTTCAAAAAAGAGCGCCCCTTTAAGCAACATCGCCGGCATTTCTCCCGTCTCCTCTCCGACCGCCGACATCTCGCTGGTGAAAATCGGAAAAAGATTTTGATGAGCAGAAAAAATAACGGAAAGAGTAATCCCTTTTTGCACTTTTTCTGACGCTTCAATCATTACTTGCTTATAATAATAATTTTGAACCACTTTTTCAGTCACTTCCATTGTTTTGGTTAAACTAACGCCAGCCGAAACCAGTGAAGAAATCGTTCTCATCACAACCGCGGAATTAACCTGACGAGTTAGATTATTAATCAGCGGTAAACGCAAAAGCAGTCCGTCAATAATTCTTTTACCTGATCTGGTTTTGGGCAACCACAATAAAATCGCCACCGCTAAAGCCAGTCCGGCCAAAACCAAGAAAATATTATTGACCAAGAAATCAGAGAAACCGATCACTAGTCGGGTGGAAAAAGGCAGGGGGACATCAAAATCGCGAAAAGTCGCTGATAACGTCGGGATTAGGAAAATCATCATCAAAATACCAATCACGATAATGGCGACAATGATCACCGCTGGGTAAATCATGGCGCCGATAATTTTACGCCTTAAAGCAGAACTTTTTTCTAATTGTTCGCTTACTAATTTAAGCGCTTCCGGCAAACGGCCAGTTTCCTCGGCGGCCGCCACCATCGCCACAAAAACTTCGGGGAAAATTCTCGGCCAATTGGCGAGGGCCCGGCTTAAGCTTTCGCCTTTGGTAATGAGCGCCTCAACCTCACTCAGTACTTTTTTAAAATACTTATTACTCGTTTGTCGCGCCATGACCGACAAGGCTCGGGTTAAAGGCAAGCCGGCGCTAATCATAGCGCTTAAATTATTAGCAAAGATGATCTTGTCTTTCATTCTAACCCGACCAAGCGTCAGATTGAAGTTGAGCCAGGATTTTTTACCCCCCCTCGGCCGAGAGATGTCAATTTCTTCCACCGCCAGAGCAATCAAACCTTCAGTTCGTAATTCTCGCGCTAAAGAAAAACGATCGGCTGATTCTCGTTGGCCGGAAATTTCTTCGCCAGTGGCTTTTTTTGCTCGCCAAAAAAAATTTGCCATTCTATTTATTCAGTTACGGCTTTTAAGACTTCTTCAATTGTCGTAATACCCTGAACTACTTTAAAAATCCCGTCTTCTAACATCGAGAGCATTCCCTCGCTTCGCGCTTGTTCAGTCAAAACTTCAGCCGAAGAACCCTTAAGAATAAGCTCACGTAAAGAATGGCTCATCGATAGGACTTCATTAATACTGATCCGGCCAGAATAGCCTTCGGCACAACCCAGTTGACCAGTAGTTGTCTCGGCCGGGGATAATTTGGGATGATAAAAAGAAATCGTGTCCCAATTATCAGTTTTTTTAATAATTTTTTCTTTTTTCAAACGATCAAGAACACGATCAAGATCAGCTTTAGTAGCCAGATTTTTAATTTCAGCCTTGGTCGGAATATAAGCCTCTCGGTCGGGGCAAAGTCGGCGAACTAAGCGTTGAGCCACAATCACTTCCAGAGTCGAGACTAGCAAAAACGCTTCGGCTCCCAAATCAAGTAAGCGTGGTATTGTTCCGGCAGCCGAATTAGTGTGAAGAGTCGACAGCACTAAGTGGCCAGTTAAAGAGGCATTAATGGCTAGGCCGGAAGTTTCGCGATCACGAATCTCACCGACCATGATAATATCGGGGTCTTGGCGAACAAGGGTACGCAGGCCAGTCGCAAAAGTTAGACCAATATCCGGCCGAACCTGGGTTTGATTGATGCGAGAAATTTGATACTCAATTGGGTCTTCAATCGTTGAAATATTAACATCGGGGGTATTTAAAATATCCAGTAAAGCGTAAAGGGTCGTTGATTTACCAGAACCGGTCGGGCCGGTAACTAAAACTAAGCCGGTCGTTCGTTTAATCGCTTGCTGAATTCTTTCCAACCCCTCGCCGTGAAAACCAACCGCTTCCAGGGTATAACCATGAACCGAATCGGGCAGAAGGCGCATAACCACTTTTTCGCCAAATTGCGTTGGTAGCGTTGAGACCCGAAAAGAGACATTTTGGCCTCTAGCTTCAATTTTGAAGCGACCATCTTGCGGTAAGCGTTTTTCATCTAAGCGCAAATTGGCCAGAACTTTAAGACGAGCAACAATGCCCGGTGCCGTTTCTTTGGGTAAAATCATGGCGTCATGCAAAATACCATCAAGCCGATAACGAATAACTAATTCTTTTTCAAATGGTTCAATATGAATATCCGACGCCTTCTGCAAAATGGCGTGAGACAATAGTGAGTCAACAACACGAACGACCGGCAGGTCTTCGGCCATTTTCTGCAAGTCAGCCATCGATACTTCTTCATTAGCCACCGGTAAATCGCCTGAAACTGTCTTTAGATTGAGTGATTCTTTTTGGATAATGTCGCCAAATTCTGCTTTTAGACTTTTCTGATACTGAACTAGAACATTTTTCATTGATTCAGTATCAGTCAACCGAGGTAAAATTTTCAGATTACTGCCCTTTCTAATAAAATCAATTGCTTCCAAATCAAGCGGATCCAACATGGCAATCTCCAGTGTTTTATCGGTTTTTTTATAAGCGACCAGATTATGTTTCCGCGCTAAAGGTTCAGGAATAAGCGACAACACATCGCGCGAAATTCGTTCCCGCCTCAAGTCAACGAAAGGAATACCTAAAACATAGGCCTTGGCTCGGCGCAAATCATCTTCAGTTAAAAAACCTTTACTGATAAGCAAGTCCTCCACTCGCTTACCAGTCGTTTGCGCTTCAGCTTGAGTTGAATCAAAATCTTTTTTGTCAATTAACCGTGATTCAATTAAAAAATTTTTTAAGATCTCAATTTCCATAACAATAAAAGCAAGTTAGAAAAACTTGCTTTTATTATATCATCACCGAAACTCAGATCCAACTAGGCAAGAGTTTAATTTACTCAATATATGGGATTATTCGCCAAGCGTAACCACCTCCACTCATAGCACAAACCTGAACACTATCATTTGCCCCGCTCGCGCCTTGAAGGAACCAGAAAGTACCACGCCTGTCCGAGCGACAAATTGGCTTTGCTACTATGGGATTGAGACGTATTCCCCCATTGACTTCAAGTTTTTGGGTGGGATTATCTGTCCCAATTCCAACACGACCAGTCTCATATTTCATCATCAAGACTCCATCATTTGTTTTAGAAGAACTCAAGCGAAGATCTTTAGATCCATCATTTAGTTTATTAAACCACCAAATTGTATTTCCAGCTTCAGCCCAAGCAATACCGGCAACATGGCCACTATCAGCGCCGGCTCTAATATAGGCTTGCGAACTATAGATGCCAGAACCGACATCAAGAAGCACACTTGGACTAGTATTGCCAATACCAACCTTGTTACGGACATTGGTGTAAATCTTTGTTGGGTCGTTAAATTTTACGAGCCAAGGGGAAGAAACACTTTCTCTCAAACATACCTCTTCATTCGGCCCAGTAGTAGCACAGATATCACCACTAGTTGTTAAAATTTTTCCAGCCACAATTAATGTCTCATCATCAGAAGGAGCAGCTCCAATACCAACATGACCATCTCCATTCATCATGAAAGCTTTGGTCGACCAATTAGTTACATTAGTATAGACATTTGGCTGTTGATAAATTCTAAAAATATTAGAGTAATTCGTGGCATTGTAATTATCCATCTGCCAAGTAGGA
>CAZRQY010000013.1:0-9648 GCA_964602495.1 uncultured Candidatus Saccharibacteria bacterium | reverse complement strand
AAAATGATTAGTGAGCTGAAGGAGAAAATCGGCGAGCTGGAATTAAAATGGAAGAATGAGAAACAATTGATTGGTGAAATTCGCAATGCCAAAGCCGAGTTGGAAAAATTACGTCTTGAAGCTGGACATGCTGAACTTCGAGCTGATCTTTCAAGAGCTGCCGAGATTCTTTATGGTCGAATACCAGAGATTGAAAAGGCCCTTAAGACTAAAGTATTAAAATTGAAAAGATTACAAAGTGCTCGTAAAATTTTGAAGGAAGAAGTTAGTGATGAGGAAATTGCCCGAGTTGTTTCGCGTTGGACGGGAATTCCGGTTACTAAAATGCTTGAAGAGGAAACAGATAAACTTATTCGGATTAGAGAAGAATTAAGAAAGCGCGTGCGTGGCCAAACCGAAGCGATCGAGAAAGTGGCCGAAGCCGTTCAGCGTTCACGGGCTGGTGTGGCCGATCCTGATCGGCCGATTGGTTCATTTATCTTCTTGGGTCCCTCTGGTGTGGGTAAAACTGAATTAGCCCGAGCCTTGGCTGGTTTTTTGTTTAATGACGAAAAAGCGCTTATTCGCGTGGATATGTCCGAGTACATGGAGAAATATGCTGTTTCTAAATTGATTGGTTCGCCACCAGGTTACGTTGGTCATGAGGAGGGTGGTAATTTAACCGAAATGGTTCGTCATCGCCCTTACTCAATTCTTTTATTTGATGAGGTGGAGAAAGCCCACCCCGAGGTCTTTAATATTTTACTGCAAGTACTTGATAATGGTCGCTTAACCGATGCCAAGGGCCGAATTGTCAATTTCAAAAACACAATTATCATTTTAACTTCAAATATCGGCAGTCAATTTATCAAAAATTATCAACGAATTGGTTTTGCTAATGGTGGCGACGAACGAAGTTATAGCGAAGTTAAAGAAAAAATCCAAGATAGTTTACGCGATTATTTCCGTCCTGAGTTCTTGAATCGCCTCGATGAAATTGTGATCTTTAATCCATTATCAGCCGAAATTTTGCGTGAGATCGTTGATCTTCAATTAGCGATTATTCGTGATCGTTTAATTAAGAAAGAAATTAAACTTGAAATTACTGATGAGGTAATGAATTTTTTAGCTAAGCAAGGCTATAGTCCAGAATATGGAGCGCGACCACTGAAACGAATGATTCAAAGTAAAATTCTTAATCCGGTTGCTCAATTTATTATTGGTCGTCGAATTGACGGCGGGGGAATTGTGACCGTGTCTCTCAAAGATGGTGAACCAATAATGGAATTGACTAAAGCGATGAAATCAAGAATTCGACCACGTGTTCAAAAAAAGACTAAAATTAATTAAGTCGGCTGATCTCATATTGCCGAGACGGGTTTTTTAAGCTAATATTTAAAAAGTTCTGCGTAGGTGGCGGAGTCCCGCCCGAACGTACCGTTCGGTACGGGCGGGGGTCAATAGTTGCTGTTGTTCTTTAGAAAGTAGATAGATATCTTTAATTAATGCGTAGGTGGCGGAGTGGTCAATCGCAACTGACTGTAAATCAGTCGCCCATTGGGCTACGGAGGTTCGAATCCTCCCCTACGCACCAGAAAGGAAATTGCAAGTTTTGATTGGTGATTTTGAAAGAAAAAAAGAAAATTTTTTAATAATAAAATCTTAAAATTATTAACTAATAAATATATGAATACGAACAATCAAAAAGGTTTTGCAAAAATAATTCTCATTGTTTTGGTGGTTGTACTTGCTGGTACAGTCGGATATATTGCTCTTAAAAAACCAGTCATACAAACTCCACCTACTCCCATAGAAACAACTTCCCCGATTGGTCAAAAAGACCAGACGACACCTACTATTTCTACTCCTACCAAAACAACTCCTACATCCACCACGCCACTTGTTAATTCTAAAAAATATACCACCGAGCCACTTGCGGAGTGTGTCCAATGTGAAAATGGTCAAACTTGGAACAACAAACCTTGTTGCACTGCCAGTTTTGAAAAAGATTGTGCATCTAAGAATGGCATTGTCAGATTGAGCGATTTGCACCCTGTATTTACTTTTTTGAAGGGATGTTTCCAAAAAGCGCCTGATACCGGAAAAGAATGTGCGAGCGGAAAAGATTGCTTGTCTGGAGTTTGTGATTTGGAAAGTGCGGTTAAATCTAATAAGTGCACATTGATAACGAAGGAGCTGACCGATGGGAAAAATCAATATGGCGAAGAGGAATTTTATACCGCGTCTTACTCCTGTAGCACGCCAAAACCTGGAGCTTGTACTGAAACCATTCCGAATCGAACTAATCCTGGTGGCGTAAGTCATACTTTTGAAATGAATAATAAAACCTTAATTGAAATATTAGAATCCGGCCCAATTTTTTAAGAATTTGTCGCCAAAGAAAAACAAAAAACATATCTTGACATATTGTCAATAGTAGTATATACTGAACAATAGATATAAAGACGGGCATTTGGGTCCGTTTTTGCTTGATTTTTTGTCAGAGGAATAAAGAAAGGAAGGAGAACGAAAGGTGAAGAAGAACCTGTTTATTGTGGCCCTGATGTGTGTGGTTGTTGTATTGGTGGCGATGATGTGGTTCAAGGAGGACTTGAAAAAGGACTCTGTTGAGGCCACTCTGTCAACGCCGATCAGCCATATCAACGAAGTCTCGGCAAAAGTCGAGAGCCAGAAGACGACTAAGGCGCCCATAGTGCCCAAGTCGAAGGTTGATGAAAAGTTGGAGAAGCTGGGCTTCGGCAATTCTGCCGATGTTCACAAAATCACAGTGAAATAGAAGGAGCGCAGGACAATGAAGAAGAAGAGCATGATGTTGTCAGGTATGATGGTGGTAACGATGTTGGTCGCCGGGTTCTCGTGGGCACAGGATGAAGGTCTGATCGCGGAGTCGACGGAAACAACGCTGGTGCCTCCCCCTCCGGTGGAACCAAGTGTGATCATCGATGACAGCGAGTTGATTGCACGGGCCTTCTTGGGCCACGAGATCAATCGATATGTCGGCTGGTTCAATTTCCAGCGGACACCGATTGTGGGCAAACCATACTGGGTCTCGGGAAACTTCGAGATGAAGCCAGACGGCTGGGTTACCTCGTTGTCAATCGACGGCGTGGTAATCATTGCCCCGGGCGATGAGCCTATCGGTGGTCTACCGGCGAATCGGGATGGAAGTGCGGGTAACTATAACCTTGGACTGAACGGCATCGATACGTACGAGCAGTCCGCGGTCAACGGCAATTTCTATACGGAACTGCTGTTGCCCGGCGATCCCATCGCCGTGACTTTGCATCCAAGCTACGAGGAGCGGTTCGTTCCGTTTGCCGTACCGATCGGGGAAAATCCCGAGAACTTCCGGATTCGTGTGAGTGACAACAACGGTGTCTGGACGTATGATCTCGGTCGTGGTGGATTCGGCGTTTGGCTCGATCCGTCCGCACGTTATACCTACGAGATCTTCAACTATGTCACCGGCGAGATCTACGAGCGCGGTGATATCGAGAACCCCGGTTCGACGGGCGACAATATCGTCAGCACGAATTACGGCGGGGTCTCGGGCATGTTGATGGATTGGTCCCAGTCGTGGGACAATTTGCAACAGGCCATGTTCGACCATTCGGTCGAGCGCGATGATTGGCAGATTCCGGCCAAAGTCATCATGACCAGGGCCTATGAGGGGTCCATGTCGATTCAGGCCAATTATCTGCCCAGCGATGGGCGGATCGAAGTGCTGGCTTGGCAAGAAGAGGGTGAGATGCCCCTGATTGCCACGGCCGATGCTGTGTATCAAGACGGCGGAGGATGGGGTAAGGCGGGAGATGGAGGCTTCTATTGGGCCAATCTTCAAACCCCCGTGGGCTACGATAAACTGGTAGTGACATTCACCGGTACGATCGAGCCCGGCCAGACCTTCGACATCTACCTCTCGCGAGGTGGCGGTCGGGGCTGACCATCCCCAACGATTGGTTGATTCCTTTCTCTTAACCCTAACCCAACCCACGGCGCGCAAGCGCGCCGTGGGTTGCTTTTTTTGTAAAAATCAGTTATATTTACGTGACTAAAATAATACATTTATGTCACAAGATTTCTTAATTAAATTGGCTTGTAAGGATTGTAAAAGAACCAATTACTGGAGCCGTAAAAATCGAAAAAAGGTTGAACGCAAGATTGACCTTAAGAAACATTGTCGTTGGTGCAAGAAACATACTCAACACGGGGAAATTAAGAAATAATCTAAAAATCGGTAGGGAGATTAGGTAAGTGGTATACCGGCGGTCTCCAAAACCGCATTCGGGGGTCCGATTCCTCCATCTCCCGCCTCTAAGTTTTAAGCCACCTGATTCGTTTATCTCGCTTAAACCAGGTCATTTGGCGTTTGGAATATCTAATGATTTCTCTTTCTAATTGCTCGAGCATTTCTTGTTTACTTATTTTATTTCGGAGAAAACGGGCGAGATAGCGATATTCTAAACCCAATTCTTCCATTCTTTTCCAAGATAAGCCCTCATTATGTAAGTTTCTAACTTCAGCAATCATTCCCTGTTTTAAGCGATCGAGTAGGCGAGTGTGGATTTTTTTGTTTAATTCTTCTTGTTTGATCTTAATTCCTATTATTTCAAAATCATAAAGGGCTTGCTTACCTAAGTTTTGGACATTAAAATTTTGGTGGGGCACTTTTCCCAACGCCTTAGCAATTTCAATTGCTCTAATTAATCGTCTCGGATTTTTGCTGTCAATATTTTTAGCCCGAACCGGATCCAGCCTCTTAATTATCCTAAAAAGTTCTACGGTCGTGAGATTTTTTAGTTTTGCGCGCAGCTTTTTGTTGGGAGGGACTTCCGGTAAAACTAAGTCGTCAACAATGGCTTGAATATAAAAACCGGTACCTCCAACGATCATTGGCGTTTTGCCTCTTTTAATTATTTCTGCAATTTTCTTATTAGCTAATCTTTTAAAATCGGCCACTGTAAAAACTTTTTTTGGGTTAGCCACATCAAGCAGGTGGTGAGGAATACCAGCCATTTCTTTTTTGGTGACTTTGCCAGTTCCGATATCTAATCCCTTATAAACCTGTCGGGAATCAGCCGAAATAATCTCGCCGTCTATCTTCTTGGCGAGTTTAATTGAATAACTTATTTTCCCCGACGCTGTCGGCCCAACAATAACGATAATTTTTGGTTGTATAATAGGTATGTTAAACTTAACCATAACATGAATCTAAAAAAATTAATCTCAATTGTTATCATTGTTCTCTTGGTTGTGGGCGGGTACGCAATTTATCAATGGTCTTTTCAACCAACAATCAATGATCGTTGCCAGTTGGAACCAATTACTGGACCATGTAAAGCACGTTTTAGTCGGTACTATTTTAATCAGGAAAAAAGAAGTTGCGAAGAATTTATTTGGGGCGGTTGCGAAAACAAAGTCCACTTTGAGACCTTGACTGAGTGCCAACGAACTTGCAAGAACTAATCTTGGTGCCGTATTCTAATTCAAGTTTTTCTTTGGTGGCAAATTCTTTACTGACTGATTACAAAAGTGGATACAATTTGATCTCTTGTGGAATTTCCACTTTGGTCGTCATCATAGAGATATTTTTTATCGCCACTTGTTGAGATCGCTAAAATACTTTTATTAGACAGTTCTATAAAATACCACCCAACATCAGCATCATAATGAGAAGATGAATCAAATCTAATACGAGCCACTTTATAATTACCGGCCTGAAAGTATTTTAGCGAACTCCAACCGCCACTTGTAGATGACTTTAGCACATAACTTTCAAAACTGTTTTCGGAATTTACTCGCTTAAAAAATTCTATACGTAAACCACGATCACCAAACGTTCCTGTCGGGTTAAACTCAACAAATCCTCCCCAATCTTCAGAAATATTGCTGGGGCGATTTATTTTGCGTGACGAAATGAGTGTTGGATCATTTCCAAACACAGATGGATATTTGAAAGTTATGTTAGGCAAAATTCCAGATTTGGTCGAGGAATATGTGTACGAATTCCAAGATGTGATTTCATTTTTGACAACAGGAAGAGGGGTTTGTTCAGGGTTAATAGTAATTATAGATAAATCGCTTTTTAGAGATGCACCATTAGACATAGTTACTGTCATTTGTAATGTAGCCACTTTCCCTTGTGTTGTATCGTTTTTGAATTTTATGTCGCTGATATCACGCACAAGTGCAGGATCGGGCTGTACGGTAACCCATTTATTTTCTTTCCAAGTATTGCAAATATTTGGATAAGGCGTTGGTGTTCGAGGAGTAATATTATCGCTAAAATATGCGGACAGCCCAGTCTCACAACTTAAATATATTTTACTCTGTGTCGCTTCTTTTGGAGCAGAAAAAGTAAATTCTATTTCTTTATCAGAGTTAATAATTTTTTTCGAAGGTGAAATAAACGGTTTAATCTCAACTTCGTTATTAACTACATTATTTTGTGCTGGTACATTTGTGGGCGATACTGATTTCTTTACAAAAACAAAGTATCCTACCACACCAACTAGGAGAATAACGACCGCAACCAAAACAATGTTCGCAAAACCTTTTTGATTCATGTTCATATATTTATTAGTTAATAATTTTTTGACTTATGATTAAAAAATTTTCTTCTTCTTGCTTGCAATTTCCTATGTGGTGCCGAAGGAGAGAATCGAACTCTCACACCTTGCGGTACACGATTTTGAGTCGTGCGCGTCTACCAATTCCGCCACTTCGGCTTAATTAAAACTTTTTATTTACAAGTAACACAACTAACGCACATACTGGTTTATCGGCAGATCTGCCAATCCTACCTGCCGGCAGGCAGGTCCGCCACTTCGGCTCGCCTGCTGGTCGGCAGGTTTATTTGTTAACTTCTCATATTTTACCCAAATTTTGTCAAAAAGCAATTTGTGCTAAAATTAAATCATGGCCAATAACTATGAAGACAAAATTTTCTTGATCGAGGTCGGAAAAATTAAACCTAATCCTTATCAACCTCGTCATGAATTTAATGAAGAACGTCTGCGCGACCTTGCTGATTCGATTAAGCAATACGGAGTACTTCAGCCCTTGGTGGTGACTCGTAACGAGATAGAGCGGAGCGACGGTAGTCTTTATACTGAATATGAATTAATTGCCGGCGAACGTCGTTGGCGCGCCGCTCGAATTGCCGGCTTACCTCAAGTGCCAGCCGTGATTCGCACTGGTGAACAGAGCGATAAAGAAAAACTAGAATTGGCTATCATTGAGAATCTCCAACGAGAGGATTTGAATCCAGTCGATCGGGCCCAAGCTTTTTTTCGTCTGGCCAATGAATTTGGCTTGACTCATGTCGATATCGGTAAACGAGTTGGCCGTAGCCGAGAATATGTTTCTAATACCATTCGCATTTTAAATCTCCCTCAAGATATGCTTGATGCGGTGACTAATGGTCAAATTGCCGAAGGCCACACTCGACCGTTATTAATGTTGTCTGATCGCCCGGAAGAGCAATTGACGCTCTTTAAAGAAATTATTATTAAACGGCTCAATGTCCGTGACACCGAACAAATTGCTCGACGCATTGCCTATGATAAAGTTCGTCGCCATTCCTCGCTAGTGAAACCGGAAATTATTGAAATTGAGGAGAAATTAACTGAAAAATATGGTAATCGAGTAAAAGTAGAAATGAAAGGCGAAACCGGTGGGCGAATCATGATTGATTATACTTCGGCCGAAGAACTTAAGCGGATTCTGTCGATGCTTGAACATGTCGGCCCAAATCATGTCCTCGATATTCCCCTTGGTCCTGGTAGTTTGACACCAGAAGAAACTGATTCTCCTAATGTTTCGCTTAGTGAAGAAGTTGCTGTTGCACCAGCAGTTGAAGCCGAAGAAGCGAAAAAAGACGATGACGATCTTTATTTTATTAAGAATTTTTCGATTTAACCCCCTTCTTTTTTATTAGTCAATAAAAAATTTTTAATATGACGCTTAGCGTCGGTAGTTTTAGCGATGTCAAGCCACTTAACTGTCGGGTGGCTATTTTTATGGGTAGCGATAAAAACTACATCACCATTTTTTAAATAACTATTAAGAGCGGACATTTTGTTATTAATCTTGGCGCTAGCCGCATGGTGGCCAATGTCTGAATGAATTGCGTAAGCAAAGTCAATTGGTGTTGAGTCTCTGGGCAATTCAACCACTTCACCTTTGGGGGTAAAAACAAAAATTCGCTCATGACTTAAACGGTCTTTTAGGTGGCTGATAAAATTATCGTCTTCTTCCGTATGTTTTTGCCACTCAATTAATTCCTTGACCCAAGTCATGCTCTTTGATAACTTTTTCCGACCATCTTTTTTATCAAGTTCTTCATAAAGAGCGTGGGGTGCAAAGCCAAATTCCGCTTCGTGTTGCATTTTAATTGTTCGAATTTGAATTTCGGCGGCATTCCCATCACCAGTAAAAATTGAGGTATGAATGCTTTGATAGCCGTTAGGTTTAGGGTTGGCAATATAATCCTTAAGTCGACCAGGAATCGGATGCCATAAATTATGAACGACACCGAGAACTTGGTAACATTCGTCGACAGTTTTAACAATCACCCGTAATGCTGAAATATCGTAAATTTCGTCAATGTTCATTTTTTTGCGCAAAAGTTTGGCATAAAGGCTATAAAGATATTTTACTCGATAATCAATATCAAAATCTTTAAGTCCTCGAGCGGATAATTCCTTCTGTAAAATTCGAAAGATTTTTTCCAAACGCTTGATAGTTTCTTTCCCTTTGGTTTTACGAAGAGCGACAACTTTTTTATATCCTTCTGGATAAGCAAAAGGAAAACTAGCATCTTCCAACATTCCTTTTAGTCGCCAAACGCCAAGACGATTGGCTAATGGAGCATAAATTTCTAGGGTTTCTAAGGCGATCCTTTTTTGTTTTTCCTCGGGCAGAAATTCAAGGGTACGAACATTGTGTAACCGGTCAGCCAAGCGAATCATAATGACGCGAATATCTTCCGACATGGCAACAAAAAATTTGCGTAAACTTTCAATATGACGTTTAGCCCCTCGATATTTAAGTTTTCCTAATTTAGTCACTCCTTCCACCATAAAGGCAATTTGCTGGTCGAAGTCTTTTTCTAATTCTTCTTTAGTAACGGTGCCATCTTCAATTGTGTCATGAAGAAGCCCAGCGGCAATTGTTTTAGCATCAGCCTGAAACTCGGCCAGAATTAGAGCCGTATTGTAGGGGTGGGTAATTACCGGATCACCAGAAGCTCGTAATTGACCCCGGTGAGCTTTCTCCGCAAAAACGAACGCCTTGGTAATTAACGCCTGGTCTTTTTCGCTTGGGTCTTTCATTAACCCAATAATCTCCTTGGCTTCCATTGCCAATAAAATAGCACAAAAACCAATTTATTTCATTCTGTGAGGATTGTGGTTCGGACAAGCCCGATCAGAGCAACGTTCAGGTATTGTTTTAGTACCCTCCATCATTAATGAGTTACATTGCGGACAATTTTGTCCAGTTGGTTTAGATTTAATGATATTGCGACATTTTGGATAATTTGAACAACCATAAAAAATACCGTAACGTCCACGTTTTTGAATCATCGTACCCTGTTTATCTGCCGGCAAGCTTGTTTGACAAAGGGGGCAAATTACTCCTGTATCA
>CAZRQY010000012.1:0-10086 GCA_964602495.1 uncultured Candidatus Saccharibacteria bacterium | reverse complement strand
AACGTCAAAAAAAGATTAACTGGCAGGCTCAAATTCACACAGATTTTCTTAGTCCGTTTTTTGCTCGCGAATCTTGGCTTAATTGGTTGAGAGTTAAGATGGCTCGTTGGCTTTTGCCACAAGCTGATAAAATTCGTGTCGTATCAGAAAGAATAAAAAAATCACTAATAAATTGGCCACTTAAAAGTGAACCAGTTACTTTGCCGATCTTTGTCTCTCCAGTTTTTAATAAAATTTGTGATTCCTCAGTTGATTTACATAAAAAATATCCCCAATTTTCTTTTATCATCTTGATGGCCTCGCGTTTGTCGGTCGAGAAAAATTTTCCCTTAGCTCTAGGCGCTTTCGCCGAAGCCGCTCTTGATCGGCCAAATATTGGTCTAATTATTGTCGGTCAAGGTCCAAAGAAAAAACACCTTCAAGATTTAGCTGGGACTTTTAAGGCTGGGAACCAAATAATTTTTGAAGATTGGCAATGCGATTTAAGTTGCTATTATAAGACCGCTGATCTTTATATACTCACTTCTAATTATGAAGGTTATGGCCGAACAATGATTGAGGCGGGCCTAAATAGTTGCCCAGTTCTTGCAACCGAAATCGGCATTGTGGACGAAATCATCAACGAAAAAAATGCTCTGATTTGCCCAGTCGGGGATGAAGATTGTTTAGCTCAAAAAATCAGTTGGGCGGTTGCTAATCATGGGCAATTACAAACGATTGGCGTCAGATTAAAAAGTGACCTCGAAGTAATTATTAAAAGTAAAGACGATTATCTGAATTCTTATCGTCAAGCAATTGAAAATTAAATGAATAAAAAAAACAAGAAAATTGGTTTTATTGGTCAAGGCTGGATCGGTAAAAATTATGCTGATAATTTTGAACAGCGTGGTTTTAGAGTTGTTCGTTATGCCTTGGAAGAACCATATCGAAAAAACAAAGAAAAAATTAAAGATTGTGACGTTGTTTTTATTGCTGTACCAACACCAACCACTCCGACTGGTTTCGATTATTCAATTGTCGAGAAAGCGGTCGCTCTTGTTGGAGAGGGGAAAAGTGCGGTGATCAAATCAACAATTTTACCAGGGACGACCAAAAAACTTCAAACCAAATACCGGCAATTACTAGTTTTTTACTCACCGGAATTTTTAAGTGAAGTCACGGTTGTTCATGATGTCGCTAACCCCTTCTCTAATATTGTAGGAATGTCAGTTAATAACAAGACTTACCAGCGTGCAGCGACAGAAATTCTTTCGATTTTACCGTCAGCACCTTTTAAATTAATCTGTGACAGTAATGAAGCCGAGCTTATTAAATACGCCCATAATTCAAGTGGTTATGTTCAAATCATTTTCTTTAATCTTCTTTATGATTTGACACAAAAAATTGGTGCTGATTGGACAGTGGTGAATAAAGCTTTAATTAATGACCCATATGTGCCTAACCGTTATGCCCAACCAGTTCACAAAAGCGGACGGGGTGCTGGTGGGCATTGTTTCATTAAAGATTTTTCAGCCCTAGCCGACTTCTATCGAGAAATGGTTGATGATAAAGAGGGGAACGAGATATTTAAAGCTAATGAAAAGAAAAACATAAAATTATTGTTAGAGAGTAATAAAGATTTAGACTTGCTGGGAGGTGTTTATGGTAAAAAAGTAGAGAAAAAATAAAATGAGACTTTTAATTATTACGCAAAAAGTTGACAAAAATGATCCGATTTTGGGTTTTTTCCATCGCTGGCTTGAAGAATTTTCTAAGCATTGCGAAAGTCTCATTGTTATTTGTTTAAGTAAGGGTGAATATAATTTACCTAAAAATATAAAAGTATTGTCTTTAGGTAAGGAAAATGGAAAGTCCAGAATAAAATATCTTTGGAATTTTTATAAATATCTTTGGCAGGAGCGAAAAAGCTATGGCAAGGTCTTTGTTCACATGAATCAAGAGTACATAATACTTGGAGGACTGCTCTGGAGGATTTTGGGCAAAAAAACCTTTTTATGGCGTAATCATTTAAAAGGGGATTTCTTAACTCGCTTGGCCGTATTATTATCCAATCGAGTGTTTTGTACTTCTCACCAATCTTTCACTGCTCGATTTAAGAAAACAAAATTGATGCCAGTAGGCATTGACACTAATTTTTTCCGGCCGGATTCTTCGGTTCAGAAAAAACCACATTCGATCTTATTCCTTGGTCGAATTGCTCCGGTTAAAAATGTTGATATTTTTATCGAGGCTCTTAATGAGCTACAAAAGCTCGGTGCTCAATTTACAGCCACTGTTGCTGGATCAGTCTTGTTGATATATACTGAATATGAAGAAATAATTCAAGGCAAAGTAGCTAAATACAGGTTGAGTGATAAAGTTAGATTTGTTGGTTCCATTACCCAAAATGAAGCGTTGAAATTATATCAAGAACATGAGTTTTATGTTAATTTGACACTTCCTGGTAGTATGGATAAAACGATTTTTGAGGCAATGGCCTGCAATGTCGTTCCCTTGGTTTATAATCAGGATTTGAAAGAGATATTAGGTGAAAAATTAGTTGTTTCTAAGCTTAATTCTTTTGATATTGCTGAGAGAATCAAAGATATTTTATTAAGAAGAGTGAGTAAAGATTTTAGAGATTTTATTGTTGAAAATCATAGTTTGTATCGTTTAGTGAGTAGATTAATGGCTGAAATAAATCCCTAAATTTTATGTCTAGCTTTACTTTTGAAAAACTAAATTTGCCAGGTTTGATTTTAATAGAGGCTAAATCTTATTTGGATCAGAGGGGATTTTTTCTGGAACAATATAAACGGTCCGTTTTTAAAGAACAGGGAATTAAGGCTGATTTTGTCCAAGACAATCACTCTTATTCCCAAAAACAAGTTCTTCGGGGGGTGCATTATCAAGCTGAACCCTTTGCTCAAGGCAAACTAGTGATGGTAATTAAGGGAAAAATTTGGGATGTGGCGGTTGACTTACGTCGTGATTCGTCAACTTTTAAAAAATGGGTTGGAGTCGAATTAAGTAGTGAAAACCATAAAATGCTTTACTTACCAACGGGGTTTGGTCATGGCTTTGTCTCTCTTGAGGATGATACCCACGTTTATTATAAATGTACGGCTGAGTATTCAACCTCAGCCGAGAGAGGTATTATTTGGAATGATCAGACTTTAGATATAAAGTGGCCAGTTGAACGACCAATTATTTCCGAGAAAGATCTAGCGTTGCCAGTTTTTACCAAAGAGATCGATTTATTTTAATCTTAAATGAAACAAGAAAAAAAAATTAAAATACTTTTTGCTATTAACCACCTAGGGATTGGTGGTGCTGAAAAAATGGTTGTTGGCCAGATAAATTCTATTGATCGACAAATTTTTGACCCTTTTTTGTTGACCATTTATCCTCAGCCTGAATTAAATTTTTTAACAGAAGTTAATTTATCGTTGGACCATAAATTCGGGTTAATATTTAAGAGTGTTTTTGATCTAATGTCTTGGTGGCGACTTCTGAATTTTTTAAGAAGGGAAAATTTTGAAGTTGTTATTACTAATCTTTTTAACACTAATTGTGTTGTTCGATTGGCGGCCATTATTTGTCGTCGGTCTTTGATTTTATCTTACGAACACAATATCTACGCTGATAAAAAAAAATGGCAAATTTGGGTGGATCGTTTTTTGGCTTTGTTTACTTATAAAATAATTGTTGGTTCAACTCAAGTTTTAAAGTTTACTCGCCAACAGGAACATTTATCAAAGCAAAAATTTCTACTTGATTTTAATTCAGCCGATTTGGTTTATTCTTCGGCTAAACAGCGACGACATGAAGTCTTGGAAAAAATGGGTTTGGAAAAGGAAAAAACCTATATTGTGACAGCTGGTCGGTTAATAGAACAAAAAGGGCACCAATATTTAATTAAGGCGGCCGTTATCCTAACTGAAAAATATCCTCAAGTTATTTTTTTAATTTTTGGGAAAGGGGTTTTAGGGGTTTCTCTGCAGAAGCAGATTTTAGATTTAGGCTTGAGTAATCAGGTTCGACTAATGGGGATTGGGCCAATGGAAGAAATTGTAGCGATCAGTGACATTTTTGTCCTCCCTTCTTTATGGGAAGGTTTATCAATTGCTTTAGTCGAAGCGATGAATAGTTGTAGTCCGATTGTGGCCACAAAAATTAGTGGGACGGAAGATGTCTTAGAAAACGAAAAGAATAGTCTTCTTGTCCCCGCCGGTGATAGTGAGCAACTTGTTTTAGCCTTGCAAAAATTACTAGAAGATAGTAATTTAACAACAAAGTTGGCCAAGGCTGCTCAAGAACGGTCTGAGGATTTTTCGATTCAGGAAAACATTAAAAAAATTGAGCAACTTATTTTGGGTTATTTTGAACATGGATCTTAATATTGTAACTCAACTAGCTGGTAAAAAAATCCTCATTACTGGTGGGGCTGGTTTTATTGGTAGTTCCCTAGCTAACACTTTAATAGAGCTTAGTGTGGACATTGAGGTAACTATTGTTGATGCGATGTTACCCCTCTATGGAGGTAATCTTTTTAATCTGGAAGCAATTAATGACAAAATCAAATTTATCCAAGGTGATATTCGTGATCAAAAGTTGATGTCCGATCTCGTCGTCGGGCAAGATATTATCTTTAATTTTGCGGCTCAAGTTAGTTATACAGATTCTCGCGACCAACCATTTTTAGATCTTGATATCAATTGTTTAGGACATTTAAATTGCCTAGAGGCTGTTCGTCATTTTAATCCAAAAGCTCGGATTATTTTTTCTTCTTCACGGATGGTCTATGGTAAAATTTTGACAACACCAGTAAAAGAAAATCATCCAACCGAACCCCTTTCAATTTATGGAATCCATAAATTAAGTGGTGAGAAATACTATAATTATTATAATAGGACCTTTGGTTTGGATACCGTCGTTACTAGAATTCCTAATCCCTATGGCCCACGACAGCAGATGAAACACAGTAAGTACTCGATCGTTGGCTGGTTTATTAGACAGGCAATGGTCGGAGAAACGATTAAGATTTTTGGTGACGGCAAACAGGGTCGCGATTATTTATATATTGATGATATTGCCCAAGCCTTTTTAGCTTTAATGGTTAATGGCAGGTCGGGTGAAGTCTATAATTTAGGGATATCTGAAAGAGTTCGATTTATTGATATGGCTGAAGCAGTAATTTCAGAAGTGGGCAGTGGTCAGATTGAGCTAGTGCCTTGGCCAGAGAATTATAAAAAGAATGAAACCGGGGACTATGTAGCCGATATTACTAAAATGGGAACCGACACGGGCTGGGTCGCCAATACTCTATTGAAAGAGGGGATCAAAAAGACAGTTAATTATTATCGGCAAAATCGTCAGTTTTATTGGTAATATGATTGGTAAAACAGATTGGACTGAATATCTGCATTCTTTGCGAAAAAGAGAAATTGACCTCGTTTTTTCTTTATTACCCCAAAAATACTTCGTTTCTGGCCTAGAAGTTGGGGCGGGTGATGGCTATCAAACAAAACTCCTGGCTCCTCATCTAAATAAACTTATTTCTTCGGACTTAAATTTTAAGAGAATAAAAGAGGATTTGAAAGTTCCCGGGGTTATTTATCAGACCATTGATGCGGACACTTTGGAAGGGGTTTTTGCTGATCAGACCTTTGATTTAATTTTTTCCTCAAACGTTCTTGAACACCTGAATGATCCTTTGAAGTTTCTAACTACGACCTGCGCCTTACTTTCTACTGATGCCGGTTACGCTGTCCATATTGTCCCTAGTCGTCAATTGAAGATTTTTTATCTCCTGGGCTATTATCCCCAACTCTTGTTTCTTGTTATTGATCGGCTGTTAGGAAAAATCAGAGGCCAAGACTTTTTTCGTAGGGAGGGGATTGATCGGGAAAATAATATCAATAATAAAATTCAATCACCAAAAAC
Source organism: uncultured Candidatus Saccharibacteria bacterium (assembly GCA_964602495.1). Taxonomy (GTDB): domain Bacteria; phylum Patescibacteriota; class Minisyncoccia; order Phycocordibacterales; family XYD1-FULL-46-19; genus CAIPHT01. The sequence continues at coordinate 4,161 of CAZRQY010000012.1, read as the reverse complement.
AATTAGCCGATTTAAAAATTTTTTAATCCCAGCGCCTCATGGTAATTTTTCTAACCATAATCAAGAACTTATGGCTTATGGCAAAAATCAATGGGAGAATCTTTTTAAAGAAGCCGGCTATTCGATTGTTGCCTATTCTCCCGGCCCAGTATTTTCTGGCTATGGTTTCGGATTTTCTTATCTTAGGAAGATATTAGAGTCTGGGGGAATGTCGTCCGAACATATTTTTGTTCTCAAAAAAATGTCTTTGGTTGAATCGACCGCACGAAATTATATTAACAAATTTTTAGTTCGTGGGAGTGCCTATGAAAAAGAAAAACTTTGGCAAGATTGGCGGAAAAAAGAAAAAATGGCCAAAGCTTTTGAGGCCGATTTTCAGCGGGCCGTTGGTAATTCTCGAGGGAAAAAGATTCTCGATGTCGGCTTTGGTAACGGGATTATCTTGGCCGAATTTGCGCGTGCTGACGCGTTGGCTTATGGGCTAGAGACAGAAGGTTTGCTTTTAGATTTGGCCACAAAATATTTTAAAGATCATAATCTGTTGGCGAACCTGGCAATCTATGACGGACGATCATTTCCTTTTCCTGACAGAGCTTTTGATTATTGTTATTCAACCAGTGTTCTGGAACATATGTCTTACCCACAGGAAGTGCTAACTGAAATTTCGCGAATATTAGTCCCTGGAGGTAAATTTTATCTTTCCTTCCCTAATAAATATGCCCTTAAAGAAAGCCATACGGGATTGTGGTTTATTAGTTGGTTACCACGCTGGCTTACACGGTATATCTTGAAATGGTTCAAATCTAGTCCGTTAGAGGACTGGAATCTTCACTTTATCAGTTATTTTTCTTTTAAAAAAATGACTAAAAAGGCCGGATTGCGAATTATTTATGATACCAATAGCCGGACGCGTAGCAGACGCTTTGTAAAAAAAATGCTAGCATGTATCGGAGTGCCTTATGGAGTGTTGCTAAAACAATAATTATTGTTTTAGAAAAACCAATTAATTGGTAAAACGTAGATATAACTTATTCTATGAACACTATTTCTAATTCCATCACCACCCTAAGACTCTCTGAGTGTCCGCTTAACAGTGTGACCGCTGGATTTGCGGAGGAAATTGCTACACTTCCCGGGGTACAGGGCATTGTACTTTTGCCAGATTCTTTTACAAAAGAAAAATACATTAAATCGGCGCACAAAATTACTGTTCCCTCAAGTGCTGTCATAAGTACCGACGCACGCATGTTATATCCACAATTTCGGTCCAGAGGAACAAATTGTGGCATGATGGTAATAGCCTTACCATTTAAGCGGGGGGAGTTAAGTAATAAATTCATACAACAACTTTTAAAAGAGCTTACTTACCCTATCTTTTATTATGGGATGTATCGTGCTCGGTTGCCGTTTTGGGGAAGAGAAAAAGATTTATCTCTTTCCGAATTACAGCTGATTCTTGAACAGGGATCGAGGGCTCTCCTTAAGATACGGAATATTGACAAAGACTCAATGCTTGCAATGGAGCACATTAACACTCCATCACTTGACCTCAGTGTTGGTCGAAAGCTTTTGAATCCGAAATGGTTTAGTCATCAGGCGATGCGTTTACGTCGCTCTTTCGGTACCTATTTTGGCGGTAATCATTTTTTGGAAATACAAGAAGTAACAGACGTTCAAAATAATACTCTTGGTCTTATCGAGGGACAGCTTGTAGTGATGCTTCATGGGGGTTGTGATTCAGTAGAGTCACTTATTCGTGAAGATTTAGTAAATCGCTATATTAAAAAAAACACCTTTGTTTCAGTTACTCCTGAAGATGAAATGTGGCAAGCCTTCTTTTTTGCACAAAGCTTAATAATAAATTTCACTTCGGCTTATCGTTTGAATTCCTTTGCTATTGTACGCGATACCGTAAAGCGAGTATTGGGGGCGCAACATGAATCGCGAGTGTTACTCGAAAAGGGACACAACACCGTTTCAGAGGAATTGGGACAACTCTTGTATCGACATAACGCTGAACGTATCACTGAGGGCTCATTTACTATCCTCTCTGGTTCTCGGACTCATCCGTCCTATATCATGGAAGGTCTTTCTCTTACGGGACATTATTTAAACAGTATTGATCATGGCTTGGGGGCGATTATTAAGTCTGGGTTAACAGATGGCGAAGACAAGGTTGTGCTACATGATTTTAAGCATGGCCTCCATATTCTCCATAAGAAAAAGGAAATCATGACAACTTTTCACAGAAATAGTGATCAATATCACGATCTTGTTGCAAAAGTAGGACTTGCTAAGCGCGTAGTGACACTACTTCCGGTGTTTAATATAAAATATTTAGCATGAAGATTACCCATTCTGTAAAATCACTCCGAGTTATCTGTCAGCAGGGGAAGATGGATAAAAATTTTAATCAAGCGATTGGCTATTTTCTTCACCGTAAAATCTCTATTTATCTTACATGGCTTATCATTAATTTTTTTCCTAACGTGAGACCCAATCATGTTAGTGTTGCGATGTTTTTTTCCAGCATTATTGGTGTGATACTTTTATTAGAAATACATCCAATACTCATGATATTTGGATTTGTGTTTATCTATTTTGGCTTTCTCCTTGATAAAGTCGATGGTGAACTTGCTCGGTATTATGATCATCACTCCTTGACTGGTATGTATCTTGACGAGCTTTATCATCTCCTGGTTCAGCCTCTGATGTTTGGTTTTTTTGCCTTTGCTGAGGATCCACTTATTTTGCTTTTAGTGGTTGGATTTACTTTATTTCATCGAGCACATAGAAAGATTCCTTTGCATATCTCTCTAAAGTCGCGAGTACGACAAAACATTTCTAATACCCCCCCAAAAATTCCGTCACTGGTGTGCCAGGCGATAAAGTTTTTGCCTATCCGAGCAAGTGCGGTCGTTGAAAGGTTTGACATCTGGCTCTTTGTTTTTTTTACTACTTCTTTCACCTCTTTTCACTCAATTATTTTTTTGTTTTATATCGTAATATCATCAGTCTATCTCTTTAGGCGTGTAGTGGGGTATCTGTGTGGCGATCTTCACCAGGAGGTTAAACGTATTAATCAATGTGGTTATTAATATGGGCGGACTCTATTTTCATAATACTGATATAGAAAATGCTAGAGCGCACGCGTGTCAAATATTAAACACAGTTGTCGCAATACAGGCACTCCTTCCGATTGTTCTTGTGGCCCCACGTTACTATTCGAAAATTGATTGGCGTGCCATACAAGAAAAACATGATTTACCTCACCTCCCTGATATCATCCTTCTCAAAAATTTTTGGATTCAGAAGCCTGGGATATTAGCCTTCATTATTTTTAATATTTCTGCCATCTGGTTTTTATTAAAGAAGTGGTTTCAGCAAGAAATTTCTTTTTTGTATGTTCGTTCAAGTTTTTTTGTTCCACTTGTCGTTGTCTCGCGAATTATGAGAATACCTTTTTTTTACGAGATACACAGGAAGCCGCTTCGGTGGAATGAACGAATCCGGGACTATATTTTAGTAAAATATGCTCACGGACTTATCGTTATTAGTGAATATTTACGAGACGTATATTTACCATTTAAAAAGAATATTATTGTTGCTCATGACGCAGTCTCGTTTAGTCGTTTTGATATCAATTTCGATAAAGATGTTGCTCGTCGTAAACTTAATTTGGGGAGCAAAAGGAGTCTCTGTGTCTACGTTGGTACTATAAACAAGATGAAAGGAATTTCATATCTTTATGCGGCTGCCGAAAAACTTCCAGAGTTTGACTTTCTTCTGGTTGGGCCTGTTGCTGTCGAGTTTAAAAGTCGGAAATCACCACCAAACGTCTTTTTTTCTGGTAAAAAGGAGCAGGGGGAAGTGCCTTTATATTTACAAGCGGCCGATATACTAGTATTACCGCATCCAAGAAGTGAACATTCACAATCTCCAATGAAACTTTTTGAATATATGGTTTCCAAAAAACCGATTGTCGCTTCAGATTTACCCTGTTTCTGTGGAGTTTTAAATAACAAGAACGCCGTATTGGTTGAACCGGAAAATGGGCAGGCTCTTGCTGATGGTATTAAAAAAATTCTTAAGGATCAGAATCTTTGACGCGTTCTTGCTGCTCAGGCTTATGAAGATATGCAAAAACATACTTGGGAGAAG